>JBKHVQ010000001.1:0-5306 GCA_046569985.1 Thermoleophilia bacterium
ATCCATCAGCACCGGGCGCAGCGCGGACGCCTCCGGGGCGAGGTGCGCCACGACGACGCGATCGGCCGGCAACTGCGAGCCGTCGAGCGCGACCACCGAGGCCACCAGGGGCCGGAAGCGGCTCGGGCGCCCCGGCGGGCAGGCGATGCGGGCCACGATCGCGCCCCGGTCGGCGTCGACCCACGCGACGCGCAGACGCGGGGGGTCCCCGGCACGCGACACCGCCACGACGAGCCCGTCGCGGCTGGGATCGAGCACCACGGCCACAGGATGGCCGAGCAGCCGCTCAACGAGTTCCCGCATTCACCTCTCACCCGGGCGGTGGATACCCTGCGCCATCATCGCACGGCCGGGCGGATGCGCCCGGTGCGGCAACCGGACGATCGGGGGCGAGATGGGTTGATTCGAGGGCATGGGCATCGTGGTGACCGGCGCGACGAAGGGGCTGGGACGCGACACCGCCCTTCTGATGGCGGCCGAGGGGGGCACCGTCGTGGGCGTCGGCCGGGCGGCCCGCGACGGTGCGTCGCTGGAACGCGAGGCCGGGTCGCTTCCGGGCCGCGTCATCTTCTGCGAGGGGGACGTGCGCGATGAGGACTGCCATGACCGCGCCGTCGCGCGGTGCCGCGAGGCCGCCGGCAATGTCCGCGTCTATGTGAACAACGCCGGCATCCTCGGCCCTGAGGGGCCGCTGCACGAGACGAGCATCGAGGACTGGGAGGAGGTCAACGCGGTCAACATGCGCGGGGTGTTCCTCGGCTGCCGCGCCGCGATCCGCGCCATGCGCGAGTCGGGCGGCGGCTCGATCGTCAACATCGGGTCGATCCTCTCGGTGAGCGCCGATCCGTTCCTGTCGTCGTACACCGCGACCAAGCACGGGGTGCTCGGGTTGACGCGCGCCATCGCCGTCGACTACGCGCCCGCGGGGATCCGCTGCAACTGCGTGATGCCCGGCGACATGGAGACCCCGATGATCCTCGAGTACTTCGCCGCCAGCGACGACCCGGTGGCGACGCGCGCCGAGATGGAGGCCAGCTATCCGGTGAAGCGCATCGCGCGCCCCGAGGAGGTGGCCCGCGCGGTGCTGTTCCTCGCCTCGGACGACGCCTCCTATGTCACGGGTTCCGAGCTGCTGGTCGACGGGGCGCTCTGCGCGAAGGCGTACTGATGGCGGACGACCCCGTCCCGTTCGAGGTCACGCATGCGGGCGCGACCCTGGCCGGTGAGGAGTCCGGCGGGGGGACGCCGGTGCTGCTCCTTCACGGCCTGTCGGCGACCCGCCGCTATGTGCTGCACGGCTCGCGGTCGCTGGAGCGCGCCGGCCACCGCGTGATCGCCTTCGATGCGCGCGGGCACGGGGGGTCCTCCCCAGCCCCCGCGCCCGACGACTACACCTATCCGCTGATGATCGACGACACGGTGGCGGTGCTGGACCACCTGGGCGTGGAGCGCTGCCATGTCGTCGGCCAGTCGATGGGATCCGCGACCGGCGTCGGACTGACGCTGACGCATCCCGAGCGGGTCCTGACGCTGACGGTGATCACCCCCGCCCACCGGGGCGCCCCGTCCAGCCCGCGCGCGCTGGAGCGCTGGGACCGGCTGGCGGCCGCCCTGGAGCGCGGCGGGCCGGAGGCCTTCGTGGAGGCACTCGAGCCGTTCAGGATGGATGAGCGCTTCCGCGACACGGTGCGGACGGTCATCCGGCAGCGGTTGTCCCGCCACGCCCACCCCGACGCGGTCGCCGACGCCCTGCGCTCGGTGCCGCGATCGCACGCCTTCGAGGGCATGGACGCGCTCGAGGCGATCGCGGTGCCGACCCTGGTCGTGGGAAGCAGGGACAACTCCGACCCCGATCACCCGCTCCGAATCGCGCAGGAGTACGCCGACCGCATCCCCGGCGCCGTCTTCACCGTCGAGGACGTCGGCGAGAGCCCGCTCGCCTGGCGTGGCGGAGCCCTGTCCAAGGCGATCGCCGCCCACGTCTCGGCGGCCGCCCCGGGGGGCTGATCCGCGAGACGCGCGGTCGGGTATCCCTGCGCGCGAGGCGACGCCGCCGACAGCGGCCGCGGGCGCGACGATGACCGTCGACAGCCCGAGCGGTTCGTCCGCCTGCAGGAGGTGTTACTGCTTGCGCACGCGGGTGCGCCGAGGGGTCAGGTCTCCACCCGCGCCCGTTCACATCTCGATGCCGATGGCCCCTCGCACGTTGCCGAGCACCTCACGGGCGCGGGCGCGGGCACGCTCGGCGCCCGCCGCCAGGATCGCGTCGAGGCCGTCGCGGTCGGCCATCAGGGCGGCGTAGCGCTGACGCGGCCCCGCGAGGTGCGCGTCGAGCACCTGGAAGAGCTCGTCCTTGATGTGCCCCCAGCCGATGCCGCCGGCGAGCATCCGCGCGCGCAGGTCTGCGCACTGGGCCTCGGTGGCGAACTGGCGGTACATCGCATAGAGCGATGAGGTCTCGGGGTCCTTGGGCGCCTCGAGCGGCGTGCTGTCGGTCGTGAGCCTCTTCAGCAGCTTCTTCAGCTCGGGAGCCGGGGCGAACAGCGGGATGGTGTTGTCGTAGGACTTGCTCATCTTGCGCCCGTCGAGGCCCGGCATGGTGTGCGCGTCGGCGGACTCGTCGACCACATGGCGCGGCACGGTGAGCGCGTGGCGAGCCCCGTAGGCCTGATTGAAGCGCTCGGCGATGTCGCGCGCGTACTCGACGTGCTGGATCTGGTCGCGCCCGACCGGCACGACATCGGCCTCCATCACGACGATGTCGGCGGCCATCAGCACCGGGTAGTTGAACAGGCCCATGCTGATGCCGGCGTCCAGGTCGCGCTCACCGGTCTCGCGGTTGCGGTCGACCGCAGCCTTGTAGGCGTGGGCGCGGTTCATCATGCCCTTGGCGGTCATGCACGAGAACACCCAGGCCAGCTCGAAGGTCTCGGGGATGTCCGACTGGCGGTAGAAGACCGCGCGCTCCGGGTCGAGCCCGCAGGCCAGCCATGTGGCGGCCACCGAGCGCGTGTACTCGTCCATCAGGTCCGGGTCGCGCACGGTGGTGAGCGCGTGGTAGTCCGCGATGAAGTAGTACGCGTCGTACTGGTCGACGAGGGCGATGGCCGGGCGGATGGCTCCGACGTAGTTGCCCAGATGCGGGATGCCCGTGGGCTTGATGCCCGTGAGCGAGATCGGGCGGCGAGCGGTCTGTGTCATGCCGCCAACACTACGGACCGGGGCCGCCCGCCACGGCGAGCGCGGACGACGCTCACCGACCATCCACGCACCGCGAACGAGACGATCCAGGCGGTTCGTACTGCCCAATCCACGCAACGCGCATGGCCCCGACGAGAGGGGCGCGCCTGCCGGCGCGCCCCCCTTGACCCCGCGTTCACCCCCGCCGGCGGGCGGGCGAACGGCTCAGACCGCGACGGTGGCGTCCTCGCCGGCCATCACGAGGCCCATCAGGTCCACGCACCGGCGCACGTCGGCGACCCACGCGCCGAAATTGTCCGAGTGGAGGGCCTGCGGGCCGTCGCACAGCGCGGCCTCGGGCGCCGGGTGCACCTCGACGATCAGCCCGTCGGCACCGGCGACCACCGCGGCACGGGCCATCGGCAGGATCAGGTCGCGCTTACCGGCGGCGTGCGAGGGGTCGACGATGACCGGGAGGCTGGTGAGCTGCTTCGCCGCGGGCACCGCCTGGATGTCCAGCGTCGAGCGGTACGCGGTCTCGAAGGTGCGGATGCCGCGCTCGCACAGCACGATGTCGGCGTTGCCCTGGTTGGCGATGTACTCGGCCGACAGGAGCCATTCCTCGATCGTGGCCGCGATGCCGCGCTTCAGCAGCACCGGGGTGTTGGTGCGGCCGACCTCGCGCAGCAGATCGAAGTTCTGCATGTTCCGGGCACCGATCTGGATCATGTCGGCCACCTCGAGCACGTCGTCCAGGCTGCGCACGTCCATGAGCTCGGTGACGATCGGCAGGCCGGTCTCCTCGCGCGCCTCGGCGAGGATCTGCAGACCCTCCTTGCCGAGCCCCTGGAAGGCGTACGGCGAGGTGCGGGGCTTGTAGGCGCCGCCGCGCAGCAGGCTCGCGCCGGCGGCCTTGCAGGCGCGGGCCGAGGCCATCGTCTGCTCGCGCGACTCCACCGCGCACGGACCGGCGATGAGGGCGAACGAGCCGCGGCCGATCTTGCGCCCACCGACCTCGACCACCGAGGCGCCGCCGCGGAAGTCGTTGGACACGAGCTTGTAGGGCTTGAGGATCGGCACGACCTTCTCGACGCCGGGCTCACCCTCGAGCTGCAGCGACGCGACGATCTCGCGGTCGTCGCCGATGGCGCCGATGACGGTGATGAACTCCCCGACCGACGGATGGGCCTTGGCACCGGCCTGCTCGATCCGGTCGATGACGTGGCGCACCTGCTCCTCGGTGGCCCCCTCCTTCATCACGATCATCATGTGAGCTTCCCCCACTCCCCGGGTGTTGTTCGGATGTCGCGCCCCCTCAGACATGTACCCGAGGGTCCGAAGCCGGCCACTTGCCGAGCGCGGCGGCAAATGGGGGCGCGCAGCCGCCGGCCCGACGGGCCGCGGCCCGGGAAGGGTACCAGCGAGCCACTCCAACCGGCGAATGCGGCGCCCCGCGTTCAGCCGAAGGCGGCGTCGAGTCCCATCATCAGCAGGAAGCCCGCGAGCAGCGCGAGCGTCGCGACGCGCTCGTTGCCGCGCGCGAAGCACTCGGGCAGCAGCTCGTCGACGACGACGTAGATCATGGCCGCGGCCGCGAAACCCATGCCGTACGGCAGCAGCGCGGCCCCGAGGGTGAGCGCCGCGTACCCGAGAAACGCCGCCGGGGGCTCGACCAACCCGGTCGCCGCGCCGACGGCCGCGACCCGGCCGCGCGGCATGCCATCGCCCAGCAGGGGCACCGCGGCGACGAACCCCTCGGGGACGTTCTGCAGCGTGATCGCGATCGCCACGGGAATCCCCAGTTCCGGGCCTCCCGCCGCGAAGGCGACGCCGACCGCGAGCCCCTCGGGAACGTTGTGGATGGTGAGCGCCGACAGCATCATCAGCGCCCTCCGCTCATGTTCGCCCCCTGGGGGCGCCGCGCCGCCCTCCCGGAAGCGCGCGTGCGCGTGCGGGACCCACAGGTCGAGAAGGGCCATCGCCGCTCCGCCGAGCGCGAAGCCGATGGCGACCTCCCACACCTCCCCCGCCTCCAGGCCCGGGACCAGCAGGCTGAAGCTGGAAGCCGCCAGCATGATCCCGGCCGTGAATCCCAGCAGCGCGTCGAGCATCCGCTCGGGGCGCCG
>JBKHVQ010000002.1:0-2057 GCA_046569985.1 Thermoleophilia bacterium
CGAGCCACGCGTCATCAACATCAAGCGGGCGGCACGCATCCTCGACGGCCTCATCATCGGCAAGGGCGAGGTCTTCGACCTCAACCAGGCCCTCGGCGAGAGGACGCCCGAGCGCGGGTTCGTGCCCGCTCCCCAGATCAACGCGGGCCGCCTGGAGGACGCCGTCGGCGGTGGGGTGAGCCAGGTCGCCACGACCTTCTTCAACGCCGCCTTCTTCGCCGGCCTCCGCATCGTGACCCACACCCCACACGAGTTCTGGATCCCCAGGTACCCGCCCGGGCGGGAGGCGACGATCTCGTGGGGCGGTCCCGAGCTCGTGGTCCAGAACAACTGGCCCGCGGCCATCCTCATCAAGGTGGTCGCGACGGACGACCGCATCACGGTCCGCCTGCTCTCGTCGCGGCTCGGCCGTCGGGTCTCGACCGAGACCCTCGCCGCCCCGTCGGCCGGCTCGGCGTTCCGCGTGACGTACACACGAAGGGTGACGCGCGCCGGGAGGGTCGTGAAGGACGAGCGCTTTACCTGGTCGTACCGTGCGCCGCCTCCGGCGGACTGACCCGGCGCTCCGCGCCGTCCGAGCCCCCATCTCGGTGCACGAGGGCGTGATCCCCCTGTCGGGCGACCGGCTGGGTCCCGATCTGTCTCACGCCCCGGCCGGGTGGCCCGACCTTTCCCGGAACCCGCTCGTCATGGAGTTTCCGGAGCGCCATGTTTCGGATGCCATCGTCACGGGTCCTTCACGGCGGGCGTCTAGAAACCACCCGTGCACGACACGCGTTCCACCTCAGAGACGACCCCAACCCCCGCTCCCCATGGAGCCCCCCCGGCCCTCGCCGGCGGCGGGCGCTCCACCTCGCTCGTCGCATTCCAGCGCCGGCGCTGGTCGCGCCGCGCCCAGTCCTGGAACGACGGAGTCGCCGCGAACCAGGGCCTGGGCGCGACCATCGACGCCGTGGTGAACTCGGCGCGCGCGGCCCCGGGCATGCACGTTCTCGACATGGGCTGCGGATCGGGGCAGGTGACCATCCCCCTGGCCCGCATCGCCGCGGACGTGATCGCTGTCGACGTGAGCCCCGCGATGATCTGCCTCCTGGGGGAGAACCTGCTGCGGGAGGGGCTCGGCAACGTCTCGGCCCGGGTCGAGGCGCTGGAGAGCCTCCAGCTGCCCCCGGGCTCCCTTGATCTGATCGTGTCGAACTATGCGCTGCACCACCTGGCCGATGACGACAAGCGCCGGCTCGTCGCCGCCGCCGCCGTCTGGCTGCGTCCAGGGGGTCGCCTGGTGATCGGCGATCTGATGCTGGGACGCGGGAGGGACGCTCGCGACCGAGCCGTCATCCGGGAGAAGGTCGCCGCGCTCGCCCGGCGTGGGCCCGGCGGCTGGTGGCGCGTCACCAAGAACGCCTGGCGCTTCACCGCACGTACCGCGGAGCGTCCGCTGCCCATGGCCGCCTGGGTGCGCCTGCTGGAAGACGCGGGCTTCGTCACGGTGACCGCCCAGCCGATCGTGTCGGAGGCGGCCGTCGTCACCGGTACCTGTCCCCTGCCGTGTCCTGCCCCCGCGTGACTCCGCACCGGTCCACGGTCATCCGCCGTCGGCGCCGGGCTCTCGCGGTCGTGATCGTCCTGGCGGTGGCGGCCCCCGTAGCCGTCATGGCGATCCCGACGTTGCCAGGATCCGGCCCCACGCCGGCGATCAGCACCACGGCGTCACGATCATTCACACTCGAGGTGCGCATCGGTGCCGAGGGACGCCGGCGCTTCGATCTGACGCCCGCCGTGAGCGGAGGCGCTTTGGATCCAGACCGCGCGCGCGCACTCATCCTCCAGGAGGTCCCTCGGCGCTGGATCGTGCGCGCGGGCCGCTCGACGATCGTCTATCGCCTCGATCCGCGAGTCGCCGTCCGTGCGGCCCTCCGGGGCGGACCACCGTCGGTGGAGGTCGCGGCTCGGCCCGTCTCGTCAGCAATCGCAGCCCCGGTCGTCGCCCAGCAGCTGAGGAACAACTGCGAGTCCGCCGCCCTCGAGGTGCTGTTGGCGACGGTCGGGCGCCGGAC
>JBKHVQ010000003.1:0-1761 GCA_046569985.1 Thermoleophilia bacterium
CGAGCGCCGCGACATCCGCGGGGTGATGGCCATGGCCACCGCCGGCGCGGGCGGACTGCTCGCGGGGATCCCGCTGCTGATCGCGGCGCTGCCGACCCCCGGGGCGAGGACCGGCGAGGCGCTCGGCGCCCTGACGGTGGCCGGATTGCTGCTGATCGCCGCCCCCCTCGGCCGCGTGCGCCTGCTGGCCGGCCCGCGCCGGGGGCCCTCACCGGGCAGGGCCGATCCGCGCGCCACGCTCGTGGGCGTGGCGGGCCTCGGAGGTGTCATTGCGGCGCTCGCCGCGCCGCTCGCCTGGACGACCACGGGCGGCGAGAGCCTGAGCGGCTTCGACGCCGGGATCGCTGCCGGCCGGTGGCTCGTCCCGCTCGCGCTCGCCACGAGCGCGGCCTGCGCGATCGCCGCGGTCGTGGGACGGCTCGTCGAGCGGCGCACGACGGCGCCCGCCTGCACGGTCGCCCTCGGGCTCGCCGCGCTGACGCTCTCCTTCACCGTCGCCGGCGCGGTCGCGCTCTCTGCCGAGACCGCGGGCGCCGGTCTCATGCTTGCCGTCACCGGAGCCGCGGGCGGCGCGACGACCTGCGCGGCCGGCGCCCTGGCGATCGCCGCCGACCTGCGCGACCCGGCCCCCGGCCCCGCCGGCGCCGGTCCCGGCGCACGGCCGGGGGGGCGGCGGCTCGGGTAACGTGGCGCGGACGAGCGCTCAGGAGGCCACCGGGACGCGCGCGGCGGTGCTGGAACTCCAGGGCCTCGGCACGCGCTACTCCCCCAGCGGACCGCCGGCCGTGGCCGACCTCACCCTCACGGTGCCGGCCGGGGAGGTCTGCGTCCTCATCGGGCCATCGGGATGCGGCAAGACCACCACGTTGCGGATGATCAACCGGCTGATCGAACCGACCGAGGGCCGCGTGCTCATCGACGGACACGACGTCCGCGAAACCGAACCGGCGCGACTGCGGCGCGAGATCGGTTACGTGATCCAGCAGGTCGGCCTGCTGCCGCACCTCACGATCGCGGCGAACGTGGCGACGGTGCCGCGCCTGCTCGGCTGGGACCGCGGCCGCACCGCGATGCGCGTCCGCGAGCTCCTGCACCTGGTCGGGCTCGATCCCGACGAATTCTCCGGTCGCTATCCCGCGCAGCTGTCGGGCGGCCAGCAGCAGCGGGTGGGCCTGGCGCGCGCGCTCGCCGGGGACCCGCCCCTGATGCTGATGGACGAGCCGTTCTCGGCGGTCGACCCCATCACCCGCCTGCGGCTGCAGAACGACTTCCTGCGCCTTCACCGGGCGGTTCCCAAGACCGTCGTGATGGTCAGCCACGACATCGACGAGGCGGTGCGGATGGCCGACCGCATCGCCGTGATGCGCGAGGGGCGGCTGGTGCAGTACGCCGCGCCAGCCGAGTTGCTGGCGCGACCCGCCGACGATTTCGTCTCGAACCTCCTCGGCGCCGACCGCGCTCTCAAGGGTCTCGCCCTGACGCGACTGGAGGAGATCGACACCGCGCCCGTCCCGGCGGTGCGCGCCGGTGAGGCCGCCGACGGTGTGCGCAGGCGGCTCGCCGACGGCGATGTCGTCGCCCTGGACCACCGGGTGCTGGTGGTCGACGCGGCGGACCGCCCCCTCGCCTGGCTGCCGGTGCGGGCGCTCGACGGACAGCTCGCGGTGCCATCCCCGCGCGGGGGCGGCGCGGAGCCGCTGCTCGACACCCTGATGACCCTGCGCGACGCCCTCTCGGCCATCCTGGGCGCGGGATCGAGCC
>JBKHVQ010000004.1:0-1944 GCA_046569985.1 Thermoleophilia bacterium
CGTGCACCTCTTCGTGTTCCCGGCGCCCGTCCCTCAGCCGGCCCCCGCTCCCGGCACGGCGCCCGTCCCCGGCACGGCGCCCGTCCCCGGCACATCACCGGCTCCTGTAACGAGGCCGCGGCTGATCGCACGCGCGAAGATCCCCCGTCGTACCCTGGCGCGCTCGGCCTACCGCGTGTCGCTCCAGCGGGTGCGCCGAGGCGATCGCGTGCTGGCGTCGATCGCCCGCGGACGGACCATCCTGTCCCGCGGCAGCGCGCGTGCCTCCGGCAGCCGGGCCGCGGTGCGCCTGCGGCCCGTGGCGACCCGCGCCGCCCGCGCGGCTCTGCGCACCGCCGGCGCCGCACGTCTGACGGTCACGGTGAAGCGGGGAACCCGCACGGTCTTCACCCGCCGCCAGGTGGTGCGGCTCACCTGATCCGGGGGGCGGGAGCGCAGCCGCGCTTCCCGCCCCGACGCTCAGGGGATCGGCGATCGCGTGGAGGCGAGGAGGGGGAACGGGTTGATCCGCGTGCCCGCGCGGTCCCAGGCGACCCGCAGGAGGCCCGGCGTCGTCCCGAGCCGCTGGCCCGCCGCGACGACCGCCCCCGGAGCGACACCCGGCGTGTACTCGGCGAGCGGCCCGTACGCGAGGCGATCCCCGGCGCCGGTGACGATCCAGAGGGCGACGCCCTCCTCGCGCCCCGCGACGGTGGCCGCCTGGAGGGTGCCGGGGGCCATCGCCACCACCGCCGCGCCGGCGTCGCTGCCGATGCTGAGGGCGCACCGCAGGCGAGCCCCGTCGCCGCACTCGACCGGCCCGGGCAGCGCGAACGTGTCGGCGTAGTCGGCACGGGCGCCGACCTGCAGCGCGAGGGGGAAGACGAAGCCGTCGATCACGGCCGGCGCCCCCGTGGCCGGGTCGGCTCCGTCCGCGGCGGCCACGCCGGCGACCCGCGGCGTCACGCCGCCCCACGCCGTGACCACCGGCGGGCCCGTGGGGGCGGGGTCGTCGGCCGGAGACTCCGCCGGCGTGTCGCCGCCGGCGGTGGACGGCGCGCAGTCGCCGTCGGCGGACTGCGCGCTGAGCAGGATCGGCGAGTCGGGATCACCGCCGAGGGCCCGGTAGTACGCGCCGACCCCGTTCGCCCAGTGCTGGTTGAGGTTGGTGGGATCGTTCTCCGCACCGACGGGCGCCCACTTGGCGCCGATCTCCGGGATGCGGATGCGGCCCTCGGGCAGGTAGAGCGCCTCGAGGGTGCTCGCCGCCCGGGCGATCGCGTCGCCGTGGGTCGGGAAGCTCCATCCGGGGCCCAGGCCGAACGCGTTGCGGATGCGGTCCGCCGGGGTGTAGGTGGCCAGCAGCGTCTCGTGGGCGGCGATCGCGACGAGGGCGCGCGGGTCGACGCCGACCCGTCGCCCCTCGCGCACGAAGGTGGCGCCCTCGCCGGCCAGCGGGCTGCCCGCCCTCGCGAGCATGTTGTCGAGGGCGGCCGCGTCGGCGGGTGCGGCGCACGAGAGGTGGGCACCGATGCCCGTCAGGGGCGCGTCCTGGGCGCCGACGGGCGCGGCGGCGAGGACGCCGCTCGCGGCGAGGGCGGCGAGGAGCGGTCGGATGGGCCGGATGCGCATACGGGGAGGGATCCTAGGCCATGCCCCCGGTCGCGCCAAAGCAGCCGGCGCGGTCGCGGCCGGTCGCGGCGGTGCTACCGTCCCGCGCATGGCGGACACACATGCGATGGATGCCGGCACGCGCGAGGCCAACGTGGCCCGCCGCCGGCGCATGGCCATCATCGTGCTCGCGGCCGTCGCGGGGCTGTTCGTCGTGCAGCTGGTGGCTCTCGCGGTGGGGCTGCCGGAGCTGTCGTTCGCCATCTTCGGCCTGATCATCGCCGGCTGGTTCGTGCTGCGCTCCTACCAGAAGCGGTACCCCATCTGAGCGTGGGGGAGCAGGAGCACATCGAG
>JBKHVQ010000005.1:0-2996 GCA_046569985.1 Thermoleophilia bacterium
CGCTCTCGGGAGGCGATCTCTCGGTGCGCAGCCCCGAACTCGGCGTCGTGCCCGAGGAGCTCGTCATCCTGCAGCGCAGCCTCGACGGCATGGCCGAGCGCCTGCAGTCGTTCGTGACCTCCATCACCGACGAACGCGACCGCGACCGGGCGATGATCGGCTCGCTCGCCGAGGGCGTGCTGGCGGTCGGTGCCGACGACACCGTGACCGTGGCCAACGACGCCGCCGGCCGCATGCTGGGCCTGCCCGAGGGGGCCGAGCGCGCCCGCCTCGAGACCCTCCCGCCGGCCGTCATGGACGCGGTGCGGGCGGCGCGCGCGCCCGGGGCGCCCGCGGTGGCGGAGCGCCAGGTCGTGCTGGCCGGCGGCGCCGAGCTGGAGCTGCACGTCGCGGGCATGCGCGGACGCGACGGGGCCGCCACGGTGGTGACGCTGCGCGATGTGACCGGGCAGCGCCGCCTGGAGCGCGCCCGGCGCGACCTGGTGGCGAACGTGTCCCACGAGCTCAAGACCCCGATCGCGGCGCTCAAGGGCTTCCTGGAACTGCTGGAGAACGAGCGCGTCGCGCCGGACGACCGACGCGACTTCCTCGCCGCGATGACCCTGGAGACCGGGCGGCTGGAGCGCCTCGTCGAGGAGCAGCTGCAGCTGGCGCGCCTCGACGCGGGCGCCCTGCCCCTCGACCTGGAGGACGTCGACCTGGCCCAGCTGGTGGAGGCGGTGGTGGAGGCGCGCGCTCCGCTGGCCGAGCGCGAGGGCATCACCCTCGACGCCTCCGCGCCGCGCCCCGGCCCGCTGGTGCTGGCCGATGTCGCGCGCATCGAGCAGGTGCTGCTGATCCTGCTCGACAACGCGGTCCGCCACACCCCACCCGGCGGGTCGGTGCGCGTCTCGGTGTCGACCGCGGGGGGTGACGCCACGATGACGGTGCGCGACACCGGCGAGGGCATCGCGCCCGGCGACCTGCCGTTCATCTTCGACCGCTTCTACCGCGGCGACCCCTCCCGCGAGGGACGCAGCGCCGGCCTGGGGCTCGCGATCGCGCGCGGCTTGGTGGCCGCGCACCGGGGCGCCGTCACCGTCGACTCCGCGCTCGGTGAGGGCACCACCTTCACCGTGACGCTGCCGCTCGCGAGCGCCGGCGCGGTGACCCGGGAGGAGCCCATCCCGCCGGGGCTCGCCGCCCCGTCACCCGGCGCGTGAGACGCCGTGCCCCGGCTATCCATTAGCCTCTCGCGCCATGAGCGAGCAACCCACAGTCCTCATCACCGGCGCCGGGCGCGGCGTCGGCCGCGCCACGGCGCTGCGATTCGCGCGCGCCGGGTGGCGCTCGGTCGCCGGCGTCCGCGACCTCGACCGCGCGCGCGACGACTACGGCGAGATGCCCGGCCTGCACCTGGTGCACCTCGATGTCGCCGATCCGGCGTCGGTCGCCTCCGGAGTCGCCGAGGCGGAGGGCCTGGCCGGCGGGGCCCTCACCTGCCTGGTCAGCAACGCCGGCTACGCCGTGATGGGCGCGGTGGAGGAAGCCGACCTCGCCGAGGTGCGGGCGATGTTCGAGACGAACTTCTTCGGTGCGGCCGCCGCCATCCAGGCCGCGGTGCCCGCCATGCGCGAGGCCCGCCGCGGGTCGGTCGTGATCGTCAACTCGGTCGGTGCGCGCGTCACCCACCCGCTGGTGAGCATGTACCACGCATCCAAGTACGCGCTGCTCGCCATCAGCGAGGCGCTGTCGGTTGAGTTGCGCCCGTTCGGTGTGCGCGTCAGTTCCATCGAGCCGGGCATGATCGACACGGACTTCGCCGCCGCGACACGGCGGACGGGCTCCGCCGCGCGCGGGGAGGGCCCCTACGCACCCCTGCTCACCCAGGTGCGGGGCAGCTTCGGCGCCTGGCGCGAGCGCTACATGGTTTCGGCGGACGAGACCGCCGCGCAGGTCTTCGATGCCGCCACCGCCGACGCGCCACGGTTCCAGCTACCCGTCGGCGATGACGCGTGGGACCTCGTTGAGCGCCGCGCCGCGGCGGGCACCGATCAGCGCGCCTGGGAGGAGGCGCAGGCCGACTTCCTGGGGCTGGACTGGCGGTGATCGTCGTCGCGCCGGGCGCCTTCAAGGGCGCCCTGGCACCCGCCGGCGCGGCCCGCGCCATCGCGGCCGGCCTGCGGCTGGTGCTGCCCGGCGCGGAGGTGCGCCAGGCCCCGGTGGCCGACGGGGGTGAGGGCACCGTCGACGCGCTGGTCGCTTCGGCCCGCGGGCGGAGACGCTCGGTGGAGGTGTTCGACCCGCTCCGGCGTCCCGTCCGCGCCGCCATCGGCGAGCTCCCGGGCCACGTCGCGGTGGTCGAGCTCGCGCAGGCGTCAGGTTACGAGCGCCTCGCCCCCGGCGAGCGCGACCCCGAGGCCACCTCCACCTACGGCACCGGGCAGATGATGCGCGCGGCCCTCGACCTGGGCGCGCGGACGATCCTCGTCGGCCTCGGGGGAAGCGCCACCACCGACGGCGGCCTCGGCCTCGTCATCGCGCTCGGCGCCCGCGCCCTCGACGCCGACGGCCACGAGCTGGCGGGCACCGGCGCGGACATGGAACGGGTGACGCGAGTCGACCTCAGCGGCCTCGACCCCCGCCTGGCCGATGTCACGGTCCGCGTCGCCTGCGACGTGGCGAACCCCTTCCACGGGCCCGACGGGGCGGCGCACGTCTTCGGGCCTCAAAAGGGGGCCGACCCCGCCGCCGTGGCGCGCCTCGATGCCGGCCTGCGCCGGCTCGCCGGGGTCATCCACGAGGCGAGCGGCGTTGACGTGCAGGGCATCGCCGGCGCCGGCGCGGCCGGAGGCGCGGCCGGCGCGCTCGCCGCGCTGCTCGGCGCGGAACTGGTGCCCGGCGCTCCCCTGGTGCTGGAGGCGGTGGGGCTCGGCGAGCACCTCGCCGACGCCGGCCTGTGCATCACCGGCGAGGGGTCGCTCGACGCGACGACCCTTGTGGGCAAGGCGCCGGCG
>JBKHVQ010000006.1:0-5538 GCA_046569985.1 Thermoleophilia bacterium
CAAGCACAGCGACCGGGCAAGGCCGCGTGGGGTCGAGCACGCGGGCGGGACAAACGCGCCGGGCGCCGGTGGGGAGGCGGCCGGCGCCGACATCGAGGGGATCTCCAGAAGCCGGGTCGCAGATTGCCACGAGGTGGCACTTGCTGAAGCCGCCCGCGTTGCGGCGTCGATGTCACTGCAGCCGGCCACGACAATGTCCATGAGTGCATCGGCCATCACACGCCCCCCACTCGCTGATCGGTCCGGTCAGGTTGTCGCGATCGGTGGGCCCCGCGGGACCTGGACGCCCTTTTCACCCGGGTGAAAGGGCGCCACACGCGTGGCCGCCCGGAGCGAAAGGGCCGGACAAGACCGGCGTATCAGTCCGGTGGCAGCGCTCCGGCGTAGGTGACGGCGAAGTGCTTGGCGTCCGCGGCGACATCGCTGCCGCTCGTCTGCTGGACGGTCCGGGAGAACGTCGCCCCGGAGGGGACCGCGAACACCTGGGAACCGCTCAGGTACTGCACCTGGGTGGGTGACCCCTCATCGGATGCGAGGATCCAATCGAGTGTCAACCCCGGCGTTGACACAAGAACACGGACGTTGCGGCCGCCGGCAGCTCCGTTCGTCGCGAAGCGGACGACGGCTTCCGCGCGGTAGATACCGGCTCGGGGCACCGTCAACACCGTGGGCGTCAGAGGGTCGAAGAGACCTGCCGTGTCGAATGTGCCATCGAGCGCGTCCGTGAGCGTCATCGGCGTCACGGTGTTGTTTGGGATGACCTGACCGGACAGGGGCGATGGCGATCGGACCGCGGCCGCCGGCAGCACCGCGTCGAGAGCGGACTCACCGGGCGGACCCGCAGGGCCGACCGGACCGGTCGCGCCGGTCGGGCCGACAGGGCCAACGGAGCCGGCCGCACCTGTGTCGCCCTTCGGGCCGACAGGGCCTGCGGGAAGCTGCCCGGGCGCGAAGTCGCCGGCCAGCAGGCTGCCGTCGCGGACGTCGACCCCGGTCAGCGAGCCGTCGCGGACATCCGTGCCCGTGAGAGAGCCGTTGCGCACATCGGCGCCGGTCAGCGACCCGTTGCGTACGTCGGCGCCGGTGATGACGCCGTTCGCTATCTGAGCCGAGGTGGTGATGAGCGCCCGCGCGGCCTCGGCCGCCGGGGAGAGCGCGACGGCCAGGGCGACCACCGAGATCAGCAGGGCGGCTGTGGGCCGTTTCATCGGGTCCTCCACGGGTGTCGCCGAACAGCCGCGCCCTCCCCTTCGCGGTCATGACAAGTTCGCGCCATAGTCGCTCGACGTTCGTCCCGTCTTGCTCACGGCCACCCGTCCGGGTGGCGAGCGCGTGCGTGCCTAACGCCCCGCTCCGTGGAGGTAGGTGATGTCGCGCCCCGGCGGGTTGATCTCGGCTTGGCGGATCGCTTCGAGGCGCTGCGCCCAGTCCTCGGTCAGCACCGGCCAGCGGTCGAGCGCGTCGCGGTGGCGCATAAACCAGAGCAGCTCCGGGCGGGCCCGATCCCTGGCGGTGTGGAACCCGTCGGTGCCCATCGCGGCAATGTCGCACATGGGCTCGCGCCGGGCCCCTCCCCCGGACCCTGAAACATCTCCGTGCAGGGGATGGACGGCACGCGGGAAATCCATGAGCGTCCCGGTCGATGACCGGGCCGGGCGAGAACCGTGCCCACGCACTCATACGCACAGGAGCGCCATGTCGACAGACACCTTCAAGCCGTCCGCAGCAAGCGGGTGGATCCTCTTCGCGGTCGCCATGATGCTCGTGGTCGGCGCGATCGACATCATCCAGGGCCTCGCGGCCCTCCTGAAGGAAACCACCTACGTGATCCCCGGTGGCGAGGGCGCCCTCCTCGTCGCCACCGACTACAACGCCTGGGGCTGGGCCCTGATCATCTGGGGCGCCATCCTGATCCTGTCCGGCCTCTCCCTGTTCGCCGCGAAGGGCTGGGGTCGCTGGTTCGCGATCGTCGTGGTGATCCTGCACCTGATCGCCCAGATCGCCTGGTTCCCGGCCTACCCGCTGTGGAGCCTCGTCGCGATCGGCCTCGGCGTCGGCGTGCTGTGGGCGCTGACCGCCGGCTGGAAGGACGTCCAGGCGGACGTCAACGGCTGACCGGGGCCGCCCATGGCCCGCCCCTCATCCGGCGGGCCATGGGCACCGCGGCTCAGCCCCTCGCCGCCGGTTCGCCCCGGCGTGACGCGCGGTACTCCTGCAGACGCGCGATCGCGATGCGCTGAGCGGCGCCGATGAGGAAGTAGAGGGCCGTGACGACGAAACCCGTCAGCGCCCACGCCGTCGGCGCCGGCACAGAGTGCACCACGATCCACGCGGCGCAGATCGCGGCGCCCGCCGACAGGAAGTGGGCGTTGACGAAGATGTAGTGCGGCCGGTCCGCCACGGGCCGGTGCAGATCGGGCGAACCCCCGCGCGCGTAGAGCTCGAGCATCATGAACGCCGCGACCGCGCCGGCCATCAGCAGAAGCGCCTCACCGGGCGACGGCCCGCGCAACTCGTCGACCGCCATCGCGATCGAGCTCCCCAGGGCGATCGTGTAGCCGTACGCGCCGGCGGCGGACGACGAGGTGACCGCGAGCTGTCCACGCAGACCACGGACCCGTCGCTCCCGCGGCCGGCTCCGCGCCCTGTCTCGGTGGTCGGCGGACACCGCCCGAGACTACCCGCGCGCAGGGCCCGGATGGGGCCATGCGGGCCGTCACGATCGCCGGCTCACGCGCTCAGGTCGCCGGGCCGCGCGGCGGCTCGGGGTCCCCCGTGACGTCCCCCCGCACGCCGTCGAAGTCGGACACCGGCACCGAGGTGTCACCGCGGCGCGCCGCCTCCCGCGCCCCTTCGATCTCCTCCTCCCCGGGCATCGCGTACGCGAACGCGGGGACCTGGCGGCCACCGAACGAGACGGGCTGCTCGGTGCGCAGCCACAGCGTCCGCTGAGGGAAGGGAATCTCGATTCCGGCGGCGTCGAAGGCGTTCTTGATGCGCCTGCGCAGTTCGCGGGCGATCGCCCACTGGCGCCCGGGCTGCGTCTTGATCACCAGGCGGATGGCGACGCTGTCAGCGCCCAGGTCCTCGACTCCCCACACCTCCGGCGCGTCGAGGAAGCTGTCGCGGTGCTCGGGCTCCTCGGCCATGTCGGTGGCGACCGTGCCGATGATCTCCGCCGCGGCATCGATATCCGTGCCGTACGCGATGCCGATGTCGAGCAACGCACGCGACCATTCCTGGCTCATGTTCCCGACGCGCCGGATCTCGCCGTTCGGCACATGCCAGAGCGTGCCGGTGACATCGCGCACGCGCGTCGTGCGCAGCGAGACCCCCTCCACCACCCCGGTGGCGTCACCGACATCGATGGTGTCCCCGACCCCGAACTGATCCTCGGCCAGCATCGACACCCCGGAGAGGAAGTCGCGCACGAGACCCTGCGCGCCGAATCCGAGCGCGATGCCGATGATCCCGGCGCCGGCGATCAGCGGGCCGAGGTTCACCCCGAACGTGGTGCCGAGGATCGTGACGAAGGCGATCGACCAGATCGCCGCACGGGAGATGCTCTCGGCCATCGCGCCGAGGGCCTGCGCCCGCTGGGCGCGGCGCGCCGAGACCGTCGCGCCGGTGTCATCGCCGAAGCTGAGGGTGCGGCGCACCCTCGCGCGGGCCGGCGACGTGTCCGCCGGGTCGGCGCCCGCCCTGCGGACGGTACGGCGGATCACCCGCCGCACCAAGAGCGATGCGACCCAGGCGACGAGGGCGATGATGAGCGCCTGGGAGACCACGTCGATGCTGTTGGCGACCAGCTGCACGACAGGGCCGTCCCCGAACCATCCCTCCAGCAGTTCGGTGACCGGCCGCTGCGGCTCGACCCGTTCCACGATCGACTCCCCGGTGCCGGAGCCTTCCTCCACCGATCGAACCCCTCTCGACTATGGCCGACGACGCGTGCACTCGGGCACGGCCCCCAGTATCGCCACCCGGCGCCCGTCGGCGCCCCCGCGTTGTCAGAGCGGACCCGGGCCACGCGCACCTCGGTGCCCCGGCGGCCCGGCACGTTGACCGCCGGTCCCGCCGGGAGTTTGATGGCGGTAGAGCGTCCCGGTGCACGCCGGCCGCGCGCCGTGCCGACGCCCGCAGACCAAGGAGCACACCATGCGTCATCTGCGCCGGGCCCTCGCCGTCGCCGGATGCTGCGCCGTCGTCGCGCCAGCCACGGCCCTCGCGGGGACCCCCCACCTGCTCGGCAACGTCTCCAACGCCGATCCCACGGTCACCGCCGGCCCTGACGGGGCGTTCCATGCCGTCTTCAATGACGGCGACTCCAACCTGATCGTCTACTGCCGCATCACCCCCGCGTCGATCGCCGGCCCCGGTGATCTGTGCACCCAGCGCACCGTCATCCCGTTCAACGACATGGGCGGCAGCGGCAGCGGCGAGCCCGGCAAGGCCTGGATCGTCGCCGACGAACCGGGTGTCCTGCGCCTCGCCCTGGCCCAGTACGTGTCGGGCAAGAGCTACGTGTGGACATCCACCGACAACGGGGCGACCTTCGCCGGTCCGACCCTGCTGAGCGACCCGAACCACGGCACCGACAGCCAGCGCCCGCTGCTGCTGCCCGCCGTGCAGAGCATCATGTTCCCCACCTGGAACACCGGCGCCTTCGTCTCGCAGGCGCGCCTCGACGGCAGCGAGGCGGCGCTCGACAACGTGAAGGCGACGCTCGCCAACGGCGGGCAGAGCTTCCTGATCTACAACTTCAGCCTCGGCGCGACGGGCGACTCGATCGTGGCGAGCGCCGACAACCTCGACCTGGTGGCGTTCTGGCGCCTGCCGGCCGGGGTGAGCGGCAACGACTCCGCGGCGTGGGGCGCGCCGACGGCCATCTCCGCGGGGACCGACTCGACCATGCACTCGAACGGCGTCACGCCGTGGGTCGGCTACACCACCGGGCCGCCCGCGACGCGACGCTTCGTGATGCGGCGCTGGAACGGCTCGACGTTCGGGTCACCGAAGCTGGTGGAGAAGACCAGCGGCTATCTCGCCGACGTCTATGTGGCGGGCAACGGCGTGCCGGGCGCGGCGTACCGGCGCAACGGCACCGGACTGCGCTTCGCCCAGCTGCGCCCGGGGGCGACGAGGTTCTCGGTGAAGACCGTCGTGCGCAGCGGCGACATCTTCCACGACCTCGTCGTCGCCCACGACGGCAAGAACCACGGTATCGCCGTCTGGAGCAGGGCCGGCGCGGTGTACGCCGCCGACCTCACCGAGGTGTTCGACACCTCCGCCCCACGCGTCAGCATCACCCAGTCGAAGGGCGGCATCTCGCTCGGCCTGAACATGCCGGGCAGCTGCGTCCTGCCCGGTAAGGGCGTGAAGCTGTCGACCAGCGGCCAGGGCAAGGCGCGCCTGCTGCAGGTGCGCTACCGGCTCGGGTCCGCCCAGAAGCTCGACCTGAAGGCCCCGTGGGGCGCCGTCCTGAAGGCGCCGGCGACGGCGAAGCCCGGGGCGAGCCTCCCGGTGAAGGCGATCATG
>JBKHVQ010000007.1:0-2298 GCA_046569985.1 Thermoleophilia bacterium
GGCGGTGGACTCACCCGGCTCGGCCATTCGATCCCCCGTGTCACCCGTGATAGCGGCGGGGGAACGATAGTCGCCGGCGCGGTCGGCATGGGCGGCTCGGATCGGGACGCGGCCATCGACGGCCGCCCGGCATCGCGGGAGTCGCCTCGAACGGCACCGCGGAAAGGTGTCCCAGAGTGGCGGTCACGGCGGCGGCGGCCGCGTCAGCGCGGTCCACTGCGCACCTGCCGAGCGTAGGCTCCGACGACGGTCCGCCCGACCGCGCGGCCGGCCCCATCCCAGGAGAGCGAAATGCCCACCGTGATCGCAACTCACGATGTGAAGGACACGGCCCACTGGCTGTCGTCACCCAAGCGCGGAGAGGTCTTCGGCCCCATCGGTGTCACGAATATCCGCACGTTCGTGAATCCCCGGAACCGCAACAACGTCGGCCTGATCATGGACGTACCCGACATGGACGCCATGATGGCGCTGCTGGAGTCGGAGGAGGGCAGGGCCGCGGAGGAGTACGACGGGGTGCTCTCCGAGACCATCGTGATCTTCGTCGAGGAGTAGGCCGGGCCCGCACGGCGGCCGACGCTACGAGGGGGCGTTTCGCGCGCCCCCTCGGCGGGTGAGGCGGAGAGGGAGGGATTTGAACCCTCGAGGCGGGGTTGCCGCCTACACGATTTCCAGTCGTGCTCCTTAGGCCGCTCGGACACCTCTCCGGAGCGGCGGATCGTAGTACACCGCGCGGGGTGTGGCGCGAGCGCCGTGCCGGGTCCAGCGTCGGGTTCGCATCGTGGGCGCCGCGGGCGGCGCCACATCGCCACAAGGAGACGACCATGCTGCGGACACGCGCCATCATCGCCGGGGCCCTCGCGGCCGGCACGCTCACCGTGGGAGGCATGCCCGCGGCCACCGGCGGTGGCGCGCAGGAGCAATCCCGCGCGCCCCTCCCAGGCGAGCGCACGGCCATCGCCGCCGCGACGCGCGGTGTGGTTCCGCTGCAGGTGCGTCCGAAGGTCCGCGTCGCCGGCATCCGCGTCTCGACGCGGAGCCGCCACTGGGCGAAGGCCTCGATCGTGCCCCTCCCGGCCTACCGGGCGACGCTGGAGGGAGCGGGCGTGGTGCTGGTGCGCTCGGCGGTGACGAACCGCTGGACCGTCGTCGATCTCGGCACCGATGCGGTCGGATGCCGCATCGCCCCGATCAGCGTTCTCCGCGACCTGGGCATGGCGGCGAGCTGCCCCGGCAGGGACCGCCTGTAGGTCGATGCGGCTGGTACCCTCCCGCGCGGAGGGATGGCAGAGCGGTCGAATGCGGCGGTCTCGAAAACCGTTTCGGGGTTTAGGCTCCGACGGGGGTTCAAATCCCCCTCCCTCCGCTCAGCCGGCCGGATCGCGCCTGGCGACAGGCATCGGGGCCCTGCGGGGCCCCGGGTCGTTTCTCCGCCCAAGACCGCCCGAGACCGCTCACTCGGGGACCTGACTGTCGCGTGCAGGTCGCTTCGCAGGGCCCGGGGCCGAGCTGCCTGGGCCCCCGTCGGTCGTCAGGGCCAGGGCGCTCAGCCATGCGGTGCACCCTCCGGCCCGGCCCTCCCGCTCTCGTGGGCCCAGATGGCGATCTCGACGCGGTTCCGCGCGCGCAGCTTGCCCATCAGGTTGGCGATGTGGGTCTTCACCGTGCTGAGGCTGATGTGGAGCTCGGCGGCGATCTCGATGTTGGTGCGGCCGCGCGCGAGGCTCGCGAGCACCTGCTCCTCGCGCTCGGTGAGCGGCTCCCGGGGCGCGGCGGGCGGGATGGTGGCGCCGGCGGCGGCGAACGTCGCGAGCAGGCGGGCGGTGACGCTGGGCGCGATGAGGGCATCGCCCGCGGCGGCCGCCCTCACGGCCTGGCCGAGTAACTCGGGCCCGGCATCCTTCAGAAGGAACCCGCGCGCGCCGGCCTTGAGGGCGGCGTGGACGTGCTCGTCCAGGTCGAAGGTGGTGATGACCACCACCGCCATCGGATCGGCGACGCCGGGGCCCGCCAATCGGCGGGTGGCCTCGACGCCGTCGAGGCGGGGCATGCGGATGTCGAACAGGCAGACATCGGGCCGCAGCGCCCGTGCGAGGGCGACTGCCTGCTCACCGTCGGCCGCGTGCCCCACCACCGTGATCCCCGGGTCGGCGTCGAGGATCATCCCGAGCCCGGTCCGCACGATCTCCTGGTCGTCGGCGACCACCACGCGGATGGTCATCTCGACGCGCCCCGCAGCGGCAGCACCGCGGTCACCGTCCAGCCGCCGCCTGCGCCGGGGCCGGCGACGCACGTCCC
>JBKHVQ010000008.1:0-1789 GCA_046569985.1 Thermoleophilia bacterium
CCAGCAGCTGAACGACGCCTTGGTAGGCGACCGCGGCACCGGTGAGCGCCGCCAGGGCGATCGGGAGGATCAGGGCCCGGTTGACCAGGGCGCGGTCGTCCCGGGCACCCTTGGGGGTCACCTTGAACGGCGCGTCGCGTCCCGGGATGAAGGCCGCGAGGCCGCGCACATAGGCCTCCATACGCACGATCGAGTAGCGCTCGGTCTCGACCATGCGGTAGCGCCCGCGGGTCAGGGCCCGGGAGGCCAACGGGGTCAGGATCAGCTGCGGCGCGAAGATCATCGCGTACATCAAAGGTCCGGCGGCCACCGGTACGAGCCCCGTGGCGAGCACGATCGGGGGTACCAGGAACAGGAGCAGGCGCTGGGTGCCCTCGAGGAAGTGGACGCAGCTGGTCGTGTGCTCGATGCGCTGACGCAGGGAGAGACCGCGGCGCCACAGCGGGGTGTCGCGCGCCAGCACCTGCAGGCAGCCGCGCGCCCAGCGCCCGCGCTGCACCACGAACGCGCCGATCTCCTCGGGCGCCAAGCCGACGGCCATGATCTCCGGGTGGTAGACGGTGCGCCACCCGCGCGCATGCATGCCGATGGTGGTGTGGAAGTCCTCGACCACGGTGGTGGTGGCCACTCCACCCACCTCCTCCAGGGCTGAGCGGCGAAGCAGCGACGGGCAGCCGCACCAGAAGGCGGCGTTGTGGCGGTCCTTGCCGCGGCAGACGGCGTCGAAGAACACACTCTGGTCGTGGTGCAGCGGGTTGCTCTCACCCGGTCCGTGCTGGAAACCGCGGTTGTAGAAGACCCGCGGGGCCTGCACGACCGCGACGCGCTCGTCGGCGAAGTAGCCGAGCATGCGCTCCAGGAGCTCTGGGCGCGGCACGTGGTCGGCGTCGAGGGTGACGACGAACTCGGCATCGACAGTCTGCAGCGCATTGTTGATGTTGCCCGCCTTCGCGTGCAGGCGCGGCGCGGGCCGGGTCAGGTAGCGCACTCCCAGCTCATCGCACATGCGCCGCACCCAGTCGCGGTCGCCGTCATCGCACACCCACACCTCCGGGGCGGGGTCCTGGCGAACGCGGGTGGCGCCGACGACCGTGGGCCGCAGGATGTCCTCGTCCTCGTTGTAGGTGGCGATCAGGATCGCGACGCGCCGGCCGGGCAGCGGTGCCGGCTGGGGGCGGTCCGAGAGGGCCCAGCACGAGACTGCCAGCAGCGCCAGCATGATCAGCGCGTAGGTCTCGGCGGCGGCGAGCGGTGCGCCGAGCCACAGGGCCGAGCCGTCCAGGGTGAATCCCCAGCGCCAGACCAGGTACACCACGCCGGCCGCGAGGGCCGCGACGACGGTGATGCGGCCCGCCGGGGTCATCGTCTCGGTGGGGGGCTTGACGGCGCTGTAAGCGTGGCCTTCGGCGCGCGCCGGGGTGTCGGAGCGGGGCATCCGTGCCCTTTCTCAGATGGTTCGACAACGGGATCGTGAACGTCCACGACATCGGCAGGAGCACCGACGCACTTCAGCGGCGCGCCCCACGGGGCCTGCGGCCAGCCCGCCGCGCGCGATGTCGCCGGGTCTGCGCGACGCTGTGGCTCTCCGAGCCACCCCGCGCATGCGTGCCACAGCGGGGCATCCATGCCCTTTCCGGATTGTGCGACGGCGGATCGCGCACGGGCCCCGCATCGGCCGGCGCCCGCCGTTCCTTCAGCGCGGCGGCCGCCCGTCGGCGGTCGCCGCTACCGCGGCCGGTTGCGCACCAGCCCCCGCAGCGCGCCCCGTAGCCGGTGTGCGCGCGGCGGG
>JBKHVQ010000009.1:0-1932 GCA_046569985.1 Thermoleophilia bacterium
GCGGCCACCATCCGCGTGCGGTTGTGCATCCGTCCCTCGATCGCGAGCTGGCGCATCGCCGCGTCGACCAGAGGGTAGCCGGTGCGCCCGGTCTGCCAGGCCCCGAACGCGCGCTCGTCGTCGTTCCAGCGCACGCCGCGCAGGTCCTCGCGCCAGGCGGTGCGCGCGGCGTGAGGGTGCCGGGCCAGGAGGTGATGGAAGAACTCACGCCAGGCGACCTGGCGCCAGAGCTCCGCGCGCCCGCCCTCGATCACGCCGGGCAGCCCGAGCGCCCTCCCGATCTGAGGGCCCGTGCACATCCCGAAGCGCAGGTAGGGCGACAGGCCCGATGTGGCGTCGGCCGCGACATCGTTGCGGCGCCCGCCGTAGGCGTCGGCGGCGCCCGAGCGGATGTAGGACACCATGCGTTCGCGGGCCGCGGCCGGGCCCGCGGGCAGCAGGGGCGCCCCGTCCGGCAGGGCGCCGAGGCCGTCGCAGCGCAGTTCCGGCCCGCTGAGTGACCCGGGGGCGGGGAGGTGGGGCGGCGGCGCGATCTCCCGCCAGACCCTGTGGAACGGCGTGAAGACCTTGTAGCCGTCACCGGCCGGCCCGGGGACGTCCTCGGGCTCGGCGAGCAGGTCGCCACCATGCAGCTCGATGGCGATCCCCGCGTCCCCGAGGTTCTCGGCGACCCGCCGGTCGCGGGCTCGGCCCAGCGGTGACACCTCCGCCCCGGTGACGACCAGGTCGGCTCCGGCCTCCGTGCAGACGCGGGGCACGGCGTCCGCGGGGTGCCCCTCCCGTATCACCAGGGGCACGCCGCGTTCGCGCAACCGGGAGCCGAGCTCCTCCAGGCCGGCGCGGAGGAACTTCAGCCGCTCCGGGGCCCGGTGGTGCCGGCGCCCGAGGATCGCGGGGTCGACGACGAAGAGGCAGACGACCGGACCGCGCCGGCGGGCGCGTTCCAGGGCGGGATGGTCCGCGAGCCGCAGATCGCGGCGGAACCAGACGACGCTGGTTCCCTGTGATGGAACATCCATTCTCCGATTATCCACGCTGCTGTAACCGGCTCGCCCCGCGCCGATGAGACCCTCCGGCCCCGGACCGCCACCGCCGGGGAGACCCGGCCGAGAACCGGGAGCACACCGTGACCGCACACTCCGCGTCCGGCCCCGTCCACACCCGCGTCGACCTGCACCTGCATTCGCGGGCGTCGACCGACACCGGCAGCTGGTTCGTGAGCCGCGCCGGGAGCCCCGAGTCGCAGACCGAGCCCGCCGCCGCCTACGCCTCCGCGAAGGCGCGCGGGATGGACTTCGTCACCCTGACCGACCACAACACCATCGACGGGGCGCTGGAGATCGCGCACCACCCCGACGTCCTCATCGGGGTCGAGGTGACGACGCGCTTCCCCGAGGACGGGGTGCCCCTGCACGTGCTGGTGTGGGGCGTCGACGAGTCCCGCTGGGCCGACATGGACCGGCTGCGCGGCAACCTCCACGAGCTGCTCGCCTACCTCGACGCGGCGCACCTGCCGTGCGCGCTCGCCCACCCCCTGCACCGGGTCGGGGACCGGTTGACCGCCGACCATCTGGAGCGTTGCCTGCTCCTGTTCGGGCTGTGGGAGGGGATCAACGGCTCGCGGCCCCGCATCGGGAACGAGGTGGCGGCCCGGCTCGCGCGCTCCGCCCACCCCGACCTCCTGACGCGCCTCGCCGAGAAGCACGGGATCCCGCCGCGGGCCGGCGGCCGCCCCGCCCTCGTCGGAGGCAGCGACGATCACGGCTCCTTCGACATCGCCTGCGCGTGGACCGAGATGCCGGTCGCCGGGACGCCGGCGGACGTGCTCGAACATCTGCGGGCGGGGCGCGTATGCCCGGGCGGCGCCAACGGCTCCGCTGAGGCGCTCGCCCACTCGGTGGGCGCCCTGGCGACCTCCGCCCTGATCGAGCG
>JBKHVQ010000010.1:0-2271 GCA_046569985.1 Thermoleophilia bacterium
TCGCCGAGCGGTGCGGGGTGGAGCGGTTCTGCCTCATCTCCACCGACAAGGCCGTCGAACCGCAGACCGTGATGGGCGCGTCCAAGGCTCTGGCCGAGCGGATCGTCGAGGCCCGTTCCGATGGCGCGCGCACCCGTTTCGCGGCGGTCCGCTTCGGCAACGTCCTCGGCAGCTCGGGGTCGGTGCTGCCGATCTTCCAGAGTCAGATCGAGAAGGGTGGCCCGGTCACGGTCACCCACGCCGAGATGACCCGCTACTTCATGACCATCCCCGAGGCCGTGCAGCTGGTGATCGGCGCGACGGGGATCGCCGAGGGCGGCGACATCTTCGTGCTCGACATGGGCGAACCGGTGCGGATCATGGACCTCGCCCACCAGATGATCGAGCTGTCGGGGCACGTCCCCGGCCGCGACATCGCCATCGAGGTGGTCGGCATCCGGCCCGGCGAGAAGCTCCACGAAGAGCTGTTCAACGTGGACGAGGAGGTGCGCCCGACCCGCTACGGGAAGATCCGGCGCGTCACGCGCCCGGCGCTCGATCCCGAGGCCCTCGCCGACGGCCTGGCGTCGCTCCGGCGCTGCATCGCCGATGGCCGCGCCGACGAGATGGCCGACATCCTCTGGACGACACTGCGCGCGGGAAGGTCCGCGGCGCACGGCGGCGAAACGGATATGACCCCGCCGACGACGAGCAAGGAGACATCCCCGTGAGCGTGATGACCCACCCCGGAGTCGCCCGGCTTCCCTACGGCGCGATGCCGATCGCGCAGAACGGGCTGCTCTCGCGCGTCCACCGGCCCTGCTGCGACCATGGATCCGACGCCGTCTGCGTCGGTCGCGACGAGTCCGAGGGCTGCCTCGTCTTCTGGTGCGAACGCGGCGAGCACCACTTCAGCACCCGCTGAGCCGGCGCGGGCCGGCGTGGCCCGTGCGGCTCGGTAGACTCCCCCGGTGGATTTACGCCACCTTGTGACGCTGCGCACGGTCGTCGAGAAGGGATCCTTCTCGCAGGCGGCGGAGGAATTGGAGATCTCCCAGCCGGCCGTGTCGTTCCAGATCCGTGCCCTCGAGCGGAAGCTCGGCCACCGCCTGCTCGACCGCAGCGGCCGGCGCGTGTCGATGACCGAGGCGGGCGAGGTGGTCTACGGGTACGCACGCCGCATGATCGGCCTGGAGGCCGAGATGGAGCGCGCCGTCGGCGAGGTGGGGACGGCGATCGCCGGGCGCCTGGTGATCGGCTCGACGGCCGGGCCGGCCGAACTGGTGCTGCCGCGCCTGCTGGGCGCCTTCCACCGCGCCTACCCGGAGGTGCGGGTGAGCCTGGTGGTCACCGACACCCAGAGCGTCTGCGACCGCGTGCTCGACGACGAGCTGGAGATCGGCGTGGTGGGGGCCGGGCGCACCCAGCGCGGCCTCGAGTTCGAGTCGTTCCTGCGCGACGAGCTGGTCCTGATCGTCCCGCCGGGGCACCACCTGGCAGACCGCGGTGGCGTCTCCCTGGAGGAGCTCGCGGCCGAGCCGATGCTGATGCAGCAGGAGGGCTCCGGCGTGCGCGCCGCCCTGGAGGCCGCGATGCGCGAGAGCGGGCTGCGCGACCGCGACCTGTCGATCGCGATGGAACTCGGCCTGCAGCAGTCGGTGAAGGCGGCGGTGCTCGACGGCTTCGGGATCACCGTGATCTCCCGACTCGCGGTGGAGCGCGAGGTCGACGACGGCCTGCTCGTCGCGGTGCCGATCACCGATCCCGCCCTCGCGCGCGACTTCTCGATCGTCGGCCACGCCGGGCGGACCCCGCGGCGCGTCGTGAGCGCGTTCCGTGACTTCGCCCGCGCCGAACTGGGCGCGGCGGCCGCCGGTGGCTGAGCGCCCGTCCGGCGTTCCACCGACCGCTATCCTAATTCTCGATAAATACTCTGACATTTTTGGAGATTGCGTATGACGCCCGTTGACCACGCGGGTCCCATCACCCCGCACGGAGGCGTGCTCGTCAACCGCCTCGACGACTCGCTCGACGAGGGCGGACTGCCCCGGGTGACGCTCTCGACGCGCCAGCGGGCCGACCTGGACCTGATCGCCGTGGGGGCCATGTCTCCCCTCGACGGCTTCATGGACCGCGCCACCTACGAGTCGGTGGTCACGCAGATGCGCCTGCCGTCGGGCCTGGCGTGGTCGGTGCCGATCACCCTGGCCGTGCCCGACCACGAACTCGACCACGCGGCCGGCGCCGACGAGGTCGAACTGGTTGACACCGAGGGGAACTTCCTCGGCGTGA
>JBKHVQ010000011.1:0-7483 GCA_046569985.1 Thermoleophilia bacterium
GGCCGCCACGTAGCCGTACGGATCGTCGTCGAAGAAGGCGACCCCGCCGAAGAGCAGCAGCATCGGCGCCAGGGTCACCAGGAGCAGGGGCACCGCGCAGCCGAGGAACCGCCCGGCGACGTACTCGTCGCGGCCGACGGCGGTGGCGAAGTAGAGCGCCAGCGTCCCGTCGCGGCGGTCCGGGCAGAGCAGGTCGGGCGCGAGGACCACCGCGAACAGCAGGATCACCACGCCGATCACCGACTGGTAGTCGGCGTAGGGGAGGGCGTCGAGGATGTCGACCGGCGACCGGTCGGAGAACTCCGCGAAGAGTGCGCGCACCCCGAGGACGACCAGGGCGGGCCCCATCGCGGCGAGTACCAGGAGGATCGGTATCAGCTTGGCCCGCCACCCGCGCCGGGCGCCCATCGCCCGCAGCGCGCCCTGGCGGGCCAGCACGCCCACGGCGCTCGCGCGGCCGGCGAGGGTCCCGCCGTGGCGCGAGTAGCGCACGTCGATGATCTCGGCCTCGGGTGGGAGCACGCTCAGCTCAAGGCCTCCACCAGCGCCTCCTCGACGCCGCCGCCGGCGGGGCGCACCTCGTGAAGGGGTGTGCCGCTGCTCGCCGCGGCGTCGCGAATCGCGTCGAGGACGGCACCGGGGTCGGGTCCCAGCACCAGCAGCGACGAGGCGCCCGCCACCTCCACGCGCAGGCCGGCGCCGAGCAGCGCCCCCCTCAGCGGCGCCGGGTCGCCGCCCACCCTCACGCGCACCCCGCCGGCGCCGGCCCCGTTCCGCAGTTCGTCGATGCGCCCGTCATAGGCCACCGACCCGTCGCGCATCACCACGACGGCGTCGCATGTGCGGGTGATGTCCTCGAGTACGTGTGACGACATGATCACCGCGATGCCGAGCTCCGACGACAGGCGGCGCACGAGCGCGAGCATCTCCTCGCGGCCCGCGGGATCGAGACCGTTGGTCGGCTCGTCCAGGATCACCAGGTCGGGCGAGTGCACGAGGGCCTGCGCGAGCTTTGCGCGCTGGACCATCCCGGTGGAGAAGGTGCCGATCAGGCGGGAGCGCTCCTCCTCCAGGCCGACCTGGAAGAGCACCTCCGAGGCCCGCAGGACGGCGCTGCGGTGGTCGAGCCCGCGCAGTTCGGCCAGATGGACGACGACATCGCCGGCGGTCATCTCGCGCGGGAGGCAGCCGCGCTCGGGCATGTAGCCGAGACGGCGGCGCACCTCCCAGGCGCGCGGATCGACGGCGCGGCCGAGGACGCGCACCTTGCCCTCATCCTGCGTGATGAGGCCCAGGAGGGTCTTCATGAGCGTCGACTTTCCCGCGCCGTTCGCGCCGAGCAGACCGGTCGCGGGGGCGTCGATCGCGATGTCGACGCCATCGAGGGCGGTGAGGGCACCGAAGCGGACCGTCAGACCGGACACCTCGACGACGGGGACCGCACGGGGGATGGCATGAGCGCTCGTCACCGGGACCCAGGGTACTCGGGAGGCGCTCGGGGGGTCCCGTCGCCCGCCGCCGCGCCCGTGACGCGGCGGCGGGGAGGGGGGCCTACGAGGCGGGGGTCGCCTCGGGCTCGGCCGCGAGGAGCGGCACGGTGCCGGGCGCGGGGAGGACGGCGCCGGCCCCCGGGCCCTCATTGGCGATGAACTCCTCGGTGAGCTCGCGGCAGACATCGTCCGGGTGCTGCACCGGCGGGCTCTTCATCAGGTACGACGAGGGGCCCTCGAGGGTGCCGCCGAGACCGCGGTCCAGGCCGAGCTTCGCCAGGCGGACGGCGTCGATGACGATGCCCGCCGAGTTGGGCGAGTCCCAGACCTCGAGCTTGAGCTCGATGTTCGTCGGCACATCGCCGAAGCCGCGTCCCTCGAGGCGGATGTGGGCCCACTTGCGGTCCTTGAGCCACGGCACGTGGTCGCTCGGGCCGATGTGGACGTCCTCGGGCTTGAACTCGTCGTCCATGATCGAGGTGACCGCGTTGGTCTTGGAGATCTTCTTGCTCTCCAGGCGCTCGCGCTCGAGCATGTTGAGGAAGTCGGTGTTGCCGCCGAAGTTCAGCTGCGAGGTGTGCTCCAGGCGCACGCCGCGCTCGCGCATCAGGCGGGCGAGGGTCCGGTGGACGATGGTCGCGCCGACCTGGCTCTTGATGTCGTCGCCGACGATCGGGAGACCGCGCTCGGCGAAGCGGTCCTGCCAGTACTTCTCGCGGCCGATGAAGACCGGGACGCAGTTCACGAAGGCGCAGCCGGCGCGCAGGATCTGCTCGACATACCACTTGGTGGCGTTCTCGGAGCCGACCGGCAGGTAGCTGACCACCACGTGGGTGTTGGTGTCGCGCAGGATGCCGACGATGTCGGCGGTGGGGCCCTCGGCCTTCGGGATGATCTCCGAGAGGTACTTGCCGAGGCCGTCGTGGGTCATGCCGCGGTGCACCGGCACGCCGAGCTTCGGCACGTCGGAGATCTTGATGGTGTTGTTCGGCTCCGAGAAGATCGCCTCGGAGAGGTCGTGGCCGACCTTGCGCGCGTCGATGTCGAACGCGGCGGTGAACTTGATGTCGCGGACGTGGTAGCCGCCCAGGTCCACGTGCATGAGGCCGGGCACGAACTCATCGGCCTTGGCGTCCTTGTAGTACTCGACGCCCTGCACCAGCGACGAGGCGCAGTTGCCCACGCCGATGATCGCTACGTTGACGGTGTCGCTCACGGGCGGATCTCCTTGACCCTCGGGGGTGACACTCCGTGTCGGAGCGTCTGTGCACTAAATGTGTTCCCGTTTTTACACGAACTGTCCATTAGTGTAAAGTCCGGGTGGTGAACAGGAAGCTTGTCGGATACGTCCGGGTCGCTCCGCGCGAGCGCGCCGGCGAGCGGCCGCCGCTCGATGTGCAGCGTGCAGAGCTGATCGCCGCGGCCGAGGCCCGCGGGGACACCCTCGTCGCGACCGAGGAGGATGTCCGCTCCGGCCGTACCCTGAGGCGCCCTGGGCTGCGGGCCGCCGTCGCCGCATGCCGGGCGGGTGATGCCGACGGGATCATGGTCGCGCGCCTCGACCGGCTCACGTACTCCGTTGCGGATCTCGCCGAGATCGTGCGGGCCGCGGTGCAGGACGAGTACACGATCATCTCCCTCGACCCGGACGTGGACCTGTCCTCGGACGGCGGGAGGGCGGTGGGGGAGGTGCTCGCCGAGGCGGCGCGGTGGCACCCGGCCGCCATCTCCAGTCCCGGCCGCGCCATGGGCCGCAGGGCCGGGCGCCCGTCGTCCACGCCTGCGGCGGTCGCCGCGCGCATCCGGTCGCTGCGCGCCGAAGGGATGACGCTCCAGGCGATCTGCGACACCCTGAACGCCGAGGGCATCCCGACCCCGCGCGGAGGCGCCGAGTGGCGCCCGACCTCGCTGAGGGCGGTGCTGCGCGCCGAAGCCCGCTGAGCACGGGCTCCCGCCGCCGCACCTGAACGCGAGGGTGAGGGTCGGGGCCCGGCGGGGAGCCCCGACCCTCGGGTTCAGGTGGAGATCAGCGCGAGGCGGCCTCCGCCGGAGCGGCGTCGGCCGGCGGCGGCTCAGGTGCCGCGTGCGGGGGCTCGATCGTGAGCCGCGGCAGGACCCTGTCGAGCCAGCGCGGCATGTACCACATGCGCTCATCGGCCAGATGCATGATCGCCGGCACCAGTATCAACCGCACCAGGAACGCGTCGATCAGCACCGCCAGCCCGAGCGCGAGCCCGAACTCCTTCACCACCCGGTCCTCGCCCAGCAGGAAGGCCAGGAAGACGACGGCCATGATCAGGGCCGCCGCCACGATCACGCGCCCGATCGCCGACATGCCGCGGACGATCGCCGGGCGCGCCCCGTAGCCGAGGGTGTACTCCTCGCGGATGCGGCTGACGAGGAACACCTCGTAGTCCATCGACAGGCCGAACAGGATCGCGAACACGATGACCGGCACGAACGACTCGATCGGCCCGGTGCGGTCGAGGCCGATCAGGCCCTGGGCCCAGCCCCACTGGAAGACGGCGATCAGGACCCCGAAGGCCGCGACGGCGGACAACAGGGTCGTGAGCGCCGCCTTGATCGCCACCACGACCGAGCGGAAGGCCATCGACAGGAGGACGAACGTGATGCCGATCGCCGCCAGCAGGAACAGCGGCATGCGGTCGTAGATGCGCTGCGAGATGTCCTCGAACGCGGCGGTAGGGCCACCGACGTAGGCGCGCGCGTCGACGTCGGCGAGCGCCGCGGCGATCACGTCGCCGCGCAGCAATTCGACCAGGTCCTGGGTCTCCTTGTCCTGCGGAGCCGTCGTGGAGAACGCCGTGATCACGGCAGCGTCGCCGCCCTCGTTGACCAGCGGGTCGGCGACGAAGGCGATGCCGGGCACCCCCGACAGGCCCGCCGCGATGCGCGCGGCGGCGTCGCTGCCGGCGGGCTGGTCGACGGCGATCACCAGCGGGCCGTTGAAGCCCGGCCCGAAGCCCTCGGCCAGCAGGTCGTACGCCTTGCGCGTGGTCGTGTCGGGCGGGCTCGACCCGGCGTCGCTGGCGCCGAGCTGAGCCGACGCCACCGGGATGGCCAGGACCACCAGAAGCCCGGTCACGATCAGCGCGCAGGCGAGCGCGTTGCGGGTCACGAAGCGCGCCCAGCGGCCCATGCGGGAGTTCTCCCGCGAGGCCTCCGAGTCGTCGGAGATGCGGACGAAGGGGACCTTGAGGCGGTCGATCCGCGTCCCGATGAGGCTCAGGATGGCCGGGAGCAGGGTCACCGCGGCGGCGACGGCCGTCGCCACCGTGATGGCCGCGCCGAGCCCCAGTTTCGTGATGAAGTCAAGGCCGATCACGGCCAGCGCCGAGATGGAGATGGCGACGGTGAGGCCGGCGAACAGCACGGCCCGTCCCGCGGTGGCCGCGGCGACGGTCGCCGCGTCGGGCCCGTTCATGCCGTCGTGGATCCCCTGCCGGAAGCGCGTGACGATGAACAGGGAGTAGTCGATCCCGACCCCGAGGCCGAGCATCGTGGCGACCACCGGGGTGATCGTGTTGAAGTTGGTGAGCGCCGCGGCCAGCGTCAGCAACGAGATGCCCAGGGTCACCGAGACCAGCGCCATCAGGATCGGGAGCCCGGCCGCGATCAGCCCGCCGAGCATGAAGATGAGGATGATGATCGCCGCGAGCAGGCCGAGCAGTTCGCTCGCGCTGCTGGCCGGCTCCTGCGCCGCCTGGATCACCTGCCCGGTGAACTCGACCTGCACGTCGGTGCCCTCCAGGGCGGCCGTCGCGTCGTCCTGCAGCCCCGTGACCGATGCCTTGGGGACCTCGAACGCGGGGCGGTCGAACTGGACATCGACACGTGCGATGCGCCCGTTCTCGCTCAGCGCGCCGTCGGTACCGGCGAAGGGGTCGCCGACCGACTCGACCCCGGGGATCTCCTCGGCGGCCGCGAGGGAGCGCTCCACCGCGGCCCGCGCATCCGCGCCGCCGAGCTCCCCGTTGCTCACCGCGTAGACCAGGGTCGCGGAGTCGCCCGAACGTGCCGGGAACCGCTCCTCCAGCAGGTCCTGCGCACGCTGCGCATCGGAGTTCGGGATCGTGAACTCGTCGACCAGCGAGCCGCCGACGGTGGCGGTGGCGACGATGATGCCCGCCGCCAGAACGATCCACAGCCCGATGGTGCGCCACGCGTGAGTGGAGCAGGCGCGTGCGAGCCCCGCGAGTAGACCCGTGTGGTCGCGCCCCGAGAGAGGGGTTCCGTGCTCCTGGCCGCTCATGCCGCCGTCCCGGTCGTCGATCGGACCGGCGAGATTACCCGCCGATGTCGCGGCTATCGTGCCATCCGTGGCCGGACGCCGGGACAAAACGGGGCAAAGACCGCGGTGTTATGTCGCCTGCCCGCACGGTTTCACCGCGTCGGGACGGCACTACCACGCCGAGGTGGTGCTGCCGGCGCTGCAACGAGTGGTGAGCCCGGTCGACCCGTGGGAGCTGACGGACCCCGCGGAGTTCGCCCGGGCGGCGGCCGAGGCCACGCTCCACGAGTTCGTGATCGAGGTCGGGCGCCGCAACGCGCGGGCCATCCGGGGATGCGATCTGCTGGCCGCCTTCCTCGACGGACAGGAGGTCGACGCCGGCACGGCCGCCGAGGTGGGCTTCGCGGCGGCGCTCGGGCTGCCGTGCGCCGGGCTGCGCACCGATCTGCGGAGGGCCGGAGAGGAGGGCGCGCGCATCAACCTCCAGGTGCAGTCGTTCATCGAGATGTCCGGGGGACGGATCGCGGCGACCCTCGATGAGCTGCTGGAGGTGCTGGGGACGCTCGCGGACGGCCTCTCACGCGGCTGAGTCCCGCAGCCACCGCTCCACGCACGCGAATGGCAGTTATGTCGCTTCGCTCCGCGGTGTCCCATACCCCGTTGAGCGGATTGAGTATGGGCATACCTTCCGGAGTCTCCGTCACGTCTGAGAGACTTTCCGCATCGCGACGAAGGACCGCCCACCCCTCACCCGAGATGCCGTGATCGCCGCGGCGATCGAGGTGATCGACGCCGACGGACTGCAGGCCTGCACGATGCGGAGCGTCGCGACCCGGTTGGGGGTCGAGCCGATGTCGCTCTACTGGCATGTGGCGAACAAGGACGACCTCCTCGACGGCGTGATCGCCAAGGTGCTCGATGGGATCTCGGTGGCGATGGCCGACGGGCCCGACTGGCGCCGGCAGCTCAGCGAGTTCGCGACGGCCTTCCGGGCGATCATCCTGGCCCACCCGCATGTCGGGGTTCTGCTGGCCCAGCGTCCGGCGACGGGGTACATCTCCGCGAAGCGGGCCGCGCTCTACTGCCTCAGCAACCTGGAGCAGGCGGGGTTCTCCGCGGCGCAGGCGATCGACGTGATGCGCATGGTCACGCGGTTCGTCCTGTCGATGGGCATGGCCGATGCGGCCGCCGTCGGCACCCCGCCGAGCCGGTCGGTGCACGACGGGGCCGAGCTGGACGCGTTGCTCGGCTCGCTCAATCCGGCGGAGTCGGAGCGCCTCTTCCGGTTGAGCGTCGAGACGTTCCTCAACGGGGTCGAGGCGACGCTGCCACGCAACGGGTCGGGCCCCTCCGCCTGAGCCGGGTCAGCGCGGACGGTCGCGCAGGGCCCGCGTGTCGACCACCTCGAAGTCGCGTCCGGTGATCCGGTGCAGGTCGTGCAGATCGTCGTCGTCCCACCCCGGGTGCGGCTCACCGGTGACGTACCACGGCGACCCGTTGTCGGCGAGGATCATCCCGTAGCTCTTCAGCGCCCGCACGACCGCGCGCGCCTGTGGGCCCAGCCGGGCCTCGGTGACCGTTGACCGCAGCCGCACCCGAAGGCCCATGGGCGGCAGGGGCGGGTCGCCCGAGTCGCTCGCGAAGTGCCGCGCCGGATGGACGTACGCCCGCCTCGTGCGCGGAGCGGTGAAGCGCAGGGCGTGGCGGATGCCGCCGCCGGTCACCTCGTCGTGGCGCACGA
>JBKHVQ010000012.1:0-3995 GCA_046569985.1 Thermoleophilia bacterium
CGGCCCCCACGACGGTCGTCATCCGCCTGCGCCTCGGATCCCGGGGAGCGGCGGTCAGGGATCTCCAGCGTGCACTGCGCAAGCGCGGCTTCCGCGTCTCCGTCGACGGGGTCTACGGCCGCGGTACCCGTGCGGCGGTCCGGGCCCTCCAGAAGCGCTTGAAGCTCCGTCCCACCGGTGTGGCCGACACGAAGCTGCTGAAGCGCCTCCGCCTCAAGACTCGCGCGGTCGCGTCCGCGGGCGTCTCCGCTCCGGCTCAGGGCACCGGCATGCTGTCGGTGTTCCCGCTCATCGGCGACTACAGTTACATGAGCGACTTCGGCGCCCCGCGTCACCAAGGCTCCCACGAGGGCACCGACATCATGGCCGACAAGGGCACGCCCATCGTCGCCGTGGCGGACGGCGTGATGGACCGCGTCCAGCGCACCGAGTCCGGCCTGGGCGGCATCTACGTCTGGCTGAAGCGGACCGACGGAACCGAGTACTACTCCGCCCACATGGCCTCGGTCGCGACCGGCATCGAGGAGGGCACCCGTGTCCGCGCAGGACAGGTGATCGGCACGGTCGGCAACACGGGTGACGCCCGTTACGGCGCCCACCACACGCACTTCGAGATCCGCACGGGAGGAACCACGCCGATCAACCCGTATACCCACCTCGTGGCGGTGGACCCAACACGTCAGAGCTCCGCCGCGCTCCGTAGGTGAGAGCGCGGGCACGAGGCCGCGGCCGAGGCGCCGCGGCCGCCGTCGCCCTGGGGCTCGGCATCGCAATCGCGGTGACGGGCGTCGGAGGCGCGGCCCCGACCGACGAGAAGGCCCAGGTCGACCGCAAGCTCGAGCGGGCCCAGGAGCGGCTCGACGCGGTGCGGGGCCGCGAGCGCGTGCTCACCGACGAGTTGGGCGGGCTGACCGCGCGTATCCGCGTGCTCGAGCAGAAGCTGGAGCCCCTGCGGGCCGAGGCCGAGCGCCTCGAGGCCGAGCGCGACGCGCTGCGCGAGCGGCTCAGCGCCCTGACGACGCGCCTGCGTACGGAGGAGGACCGCCTCGCCGCGGCTGAGCGGGCCCTCGCCGAACGCCGGCGCCTGCTGGGCAACCGCCTGCGCCAGCTCTATGTGCGCGGGGCGCCGGACCCCGTGCGCATCCTCGTCGAGTCGGGGTCGATCTCGGAGGCCGTGGAGACCCAGGACACCCTCGAGGCGATCGTGCGGCGCGACAACGCGCTGGCGCGCTCGGTGAAGGAGTACGCCGACGATGTCCGCGCGACCCGGAACCGGATCGCGACGGTCCGTGCCGAGGTCGCCGAGGCCGAGGAGCGCGCGGAGCGCGCCGCCGAGCGGGCGAACGAGGCCAAGGCCGGGCTCGAGGCCCAGCAGGCGCAGGTGAGGTCGGTCGCCGACGAACGCGCCGCGCTGCTCAGCAACGTCAAGGGTGACCGTGAGCACGTCGAGGCCGAGACGCGCGGGCTGCAGCGGCAGTCGGAGGCCCTCGCGGCGAAGATCCGCAAGGCTCAGGGCATCAGCGACAGCGGCTCGGCATCCGCCCCCGTCGGCACGATCAGCCGCAGCGCGTCCGCGCAGGGATTCATCTGGCCGGTCAGCGGCACCCTCACCTCGAACTACGGCTGGCGCTGGGGCCGCATGCACCAGGGCATCGACGTCGCCGCCGGCACCGGCACGCCCATCGCGGCGGCCTCGTCGGGCACGGTCATCGTCGCCGGCTGGAACGGGGGCTACGGCCAGCTGGTCGTCGTCGATCACGGCGGCGGTGTCAGCACCGCCTACGCGCACATGTCGGCGATGAGCGTCTCGGTGGGCCAGAGCGTCGGCCAGGGCACCATCCTCGGCGCCGTCGGCAGCACCGGCAACTCCACCGGCCCGCATCTGCACTTCGAGGTGCGCATCAACGGCGGGGCGACCGACCCGCTGCCCTATCTCTAAGACGCGCGGCACGCGCGTCCCGGGACGTTTTCCCGTATCACGCGTCCCCAGGCTCCCGATTTTCCCGCAGAGCAGGGGAAACAGTCGGTATGGTCGTCCCCGATCGGGGACGCGGGGGTTGACCGTCATCCGAGGGTGCGCCTAGAGTGCCCGCGTTCGCACACGTCCCCGACGCGCGCCGGCTGTGTCCACCGGTACGCGCCGTTGCAGGCATCGGCCCGCGACGGGAAGGAGCCGAACGCATGACGCATGCGCAGTCGCGCAGGATCTTCGCCCGCGCCCGCCGCGTCGCCACCGGCGTCGCCGTCGTGGCCGCCTTGGCGGCCGGGGCCTCGCAGGCCGCCTCCCAGGTGGAGGTGCCGACCCGGTCGGCCGACCGGGTCGGGTCGGCCCCGGCACCGACGGCCGCCGCACCGACCAGCCCGGCGGCCGCCCCGAGGGCCTCCGCGCCGACGACGGTGACCCTCCGCCTTCGCCTCGGCTCGCGGGGAGCGGCGGTGAGGCAGCTGCAGCGTGCGCTGCGCGTTCGCGGGTACCGCGTCTCCGTCGACGGGGTGTACGGCCGCGGCACCCGCGCCGCCGTCCGCGCCCTGCAGCGCCGGATGAAACTGCGACCCACCGGTGCCGCCGACGCCGCGCTGCTCAAGAGGCTCCGCATCAAGATCCGCAGGGCCGCCTCCGCTCCGCTCGCCTCCCCGGCGATCCCGGTGCCGGTCGGCACGATCAGCCGCCCACCCTCCGCGCAGGGATTCATCTGGCCGGTGGCCGGCACGCTGACATCGAACTATGGCCCGCGTTGGGGCCGCATGCACCAAGGCATCGACGTCGCGGCGCCCATCGGCAGGCCGATCGCGGCCGCAGCCCCCGGCACCGTCATGGTGGCCGGCTGGAAGAACGGCTACGGCCAGACGGTGGTCATCGACCACGGCAACGGCATCAGCACCGCCTACGCGCACCAAGCGGCCATCGGCGTCTCGGTCGGGCAGAGCGTCGGCCAGGGGGCGATCATCGGCGTCGTCGGCAACACCGGCAACTCCACCGGCCCGCACCTGCACTTCGAGGTGCGCATCAACGGCGTGGCGACCGACCCGCTGCCCTTCCTCTAGTCATCGCCCGGCGCGGCGCGCAGCGCGCGCGCCCGCGCCAGCACGGCGTCCAGCATCTCCGGGGTGAGCCGCCCCGTGAACACGTTCTGCTGGCTGGGGTGGTAGCTGCCCAGCAGGGTCCGCCCTCCCGGCAGCGTGGCCTCGGCGCCATGCCCGAAACGGGGCCACGGGCGCGGCGGCTCGATGGTGCGCAGCACCGCGTCCCAGCCGATCGCTCCGAGCGCCAAGACCACGCTCGTACGCGGGCACAGGTCCAGCTCGCGGACGAGGAAGTGACGGCACCGCGCCCGCTCGTCCGGGGTGGGGCGATTGCCCGGCGGGGCGCACCGGACCGCCGCGGCGATCCGGCAGCCCCGGAGCGTGAGCCCGTCGTCGCGGGCACGTGACTCGGCCTGCGACGCGAGCCCGGCGCGGTGCAGGGCCGCATACAGCACATCGCCGGAGCGGTCGCCGGTGAACATCCGCCCGGTGCGATTCGCGCCGTGGGCGGCGGGGGCGAGGCCGACGACGAACAGCCACGGGTCGCTGTCGCCGAAGCCGGGCACCGGGCGCGCCCAGTACTCCTCGTCGGCGTGCGCGCGCTTCTTGACGCGGCCGACCTCCTCGCGCCACGCAACCAGGCGCGGGCAGGCCCGGCACGCCGTGATCCGCGCCTCAAGTGCCCGCAGGCCCTCGGCGCTCATGTCAGATGGGCGCGCAGGAAGGCCACCGTCTCCGCGATGACCGCGGGGTCGTGCTGCAGCGTCTGGTGCCCGCCGCCCATCGTCACCCGCAGGCGAACCGGTTGCGGGGAGAGGCCCGACAGGTGGAACGAGTGCGCCCACGGCACGGTGTCGTCGCCGGTGGCGTGCCAGAAACCGCGGGCGACCCCGTCGTGGCGCACCGCGGCGGGCAGGTCGATCGCCCGCGGCCACTCGGCGCCGATCCGGTCGGCGAGCGCCTCGGGGCGC
>JBKHVQ010000013.1:0-1730 GCA_046569985.1 Thermoleophilia bacterium
GAGTCCGGCCAGGAGGGCGGAGAAGTAGGCCAGCTGACGCGTCACGCCGGTCGCCCGCAGCTGCGGGATGAGGTCGCTGGACGCGATGTAGGCGAAGTTCCCGGCGGCGAAGGGTATGAGGAACAGAACGTCCACCGCCCCCGACAGCGCGAACGCGACGAGCGCGCCCGCGAGGAAGGTGAGCCCGGACAGGACGTTGTAGATCAGCGCCGACCGCCGGGCCCAGCCGCTCTTCACCAGGATCCCGAAGTCCCCGAGCTCCTGCGGCACCTCATGAGCGGCGGCCACCGCCCACGCCACGACGCCCAGTTCGATGTCGATGACGAATGCGCTCCCGACCGCCAGCCCCCCGATCAGGTTGTGGATGCCGTCGGCGACGAGGATCAGGTATCCCAGCGGCCGGTGGCGCGAGGTCGGTTGATGGCAGTGGTGCCAGTGGAGGAACTGCTCCAGGATGAAGAACGCCACGAAGCCGGCCATGAAGGCGACCCAGATCCCGAGGCCGCCGCCGGAAAGAGCCACCGCCTCCGGCATCATGTGGAAGAACGCCCCGCCCAGGAGCGAGCCCGCCGCCAGCCCCACCAGGGGCAGCAGGATGCGGCGGAGGGTGGCCTCCGAGACGGCGAGGGTGACCGCGCCCACCATGGCGATGGACGCCATCGCGAGCCCCGCCGCGACGATCCACAGGAGCGTCAAGAGGTCCACGGGGGTATCCTGTCAGTGCCACGGCGCGCCGTCGGCACGGGGGCGCGCGTCCGCCGGGAGCGGAGACGCGCCTCAGTCGTCGGCGGGTTCGGGTCCCTCGCCCCGCCGGAAGCGGCGCCAGTCGGTCAGCCGCCGCTCGCGGAAGGCGATCAGGCCCTCCTGCGGCTCCGGGCCGAACAGGTGGTTGAGGATGTGCATCTCGCCGGACGCGAGGATCGACTGGCGGGCGAAGTCGGTACCCGCGTTCAGGCCGAGCTTCGCCAGGCGAAGCCCCTCGGGGGAGCGGCGCAGGATCTGCTCGCACCAGCGGTCGACCTCGGCGTCGAGTTCCTCGTCGGGCACGACGACGTTGGCGAGCCCGAGTCGCACGGCCTCGTCGGCCGGGTAGCGGCGGCTCATGTACACGACCTCGCGCGCCCGCTTCTCCCCGGCCATGCGGGCGAGGATCTGAGCCGTCCACAGGGTCGGCGCCCACCCCAGGCGGGTGCCCGCCTGCCCGAACACACCCGACGCCCCGGAGATGGTCAGGTCACTGACGATGTTGAGCTCGTTGCCGGCGCCGATGCAGTAGCCGCGCACCCGCACGATCACCGGCTTCCCGCTGGTGCGGATCGTCTCGGCCAGGCGCATGAACAACGCGGCCTGGCGGCGCTTCTCGGTGGATGTGCGGGTGGGGTCGCGGACATCCCCGCCGACGCAGAAGGCGCGGTCGCCGGCACCGGTGAAGACGATCACCCCGACACCCTCGTCGAGCACCGCCGCCTCGAACGCGTGACATAGCTCGTCGAGCGTCTGCGTGCGCAGGGCGTTGAGGCGGTCCGGGCGATCGATGGTGATGGTGGCGCGACCCTCACCGCGCGCCACGAGGATGTCCTCGTAGGCGCGCGGCGGCGCCGGCGTGACGGGTCCGCTCATGCCGGTTCGGGGCCGTGTCCGTCGCGGAACTTGCGCCAGTCGGCGGGGCGCTTTTCCTGGAAGGAGGCGATGCCCTCGGCCGGCTCGGGTCCCCACACGTGGTTGATCGC
>JBKHVQ010000014.1:0-4119 GCA_046569985.1 Thermoleophilia bacterium
TCACGCCCCGGGCCGGGGACGATCATGTCGGCACCCGATCCGCAGCTGATCCGGTCGTTGCCGCCGCGGCCCTCGACATAGGTGACGACATTCCGGCAGCGCAGCCGGTTCGCCCGGTTGTTGCCGAGCAGGTCGCGGCCGGCCTCGACGAAGTCGATCGCGTACGGGCCGCCCGCGCCGCGGCTCTGGATGTCGACCTCGGCAACGCGGCTGCGGCGCAGGCGCGACTGGATCGTCACCGAGCCGCTCCGTGTGCGGGCGCTGAGCATCCGTGACCCGCCGCGGACATCGCGGAGGGTGACGGACAGTTGCTGGCCGGCGAGCGCGCGTACGCGCATCGTGCCGAGGCGGCCGCGAGTACCCGCGTAGCTGAACGTGTCGGTGTCGGCCGGCGCGCTCGCCAAGCCACTCGATCCGGCTCCCGAGACCAGCGGCCCGCCGTCGTCGGCGCCGTTCGGGTCGTCCAGGTTGGTCGACCCGCGCCTGATCACGAGGTCGACGAAGGCCCGCTGAGCGGTCGCCGAGTTGATCGTCGAGTAGACACCCCCGGACGCGAGGATCGCCGAGACGAGGTCCGGGGACGGTGCCGATGACTGGTTCTCGCTGCGGGCTATCGCCTCGCCGGCCTCAGCCACCTCGCCGGCCTCGAGCAGACGCGGCGACGTGGGAACGGGGTTCGAGGGCGGCGAGAGGAACCCGAAGTTGACGCGGATCCCGAGCGCCGTCGCACGGTTGATCGCGGTGGTCAGAGCGGAGAGGTCCGAGTCCTCGCCATCGGTGAGCACGACGATCCCGGCCCGGCTGCCGGTGGGATCGGACGGGTCGCGCGTCAACTCGTCGATGCCGAGGTTGACCCCGGAGGCGATGTTCGTGCCGCCGTCGGAGTCGATCCCGGCGAAACTCGCCAGCGAGGGGTCCGCGAGCGGCGAGATCACGCGTGCGCCGTCATCGAAGTCGATCACGGCGCTGCGGTCGGCTGCCCCACCGGGCCCGGCGGCGGCGGCCGTGATCAGGCTCGCGTTGAACCGGGCGGCCGCGGCGACGCGAAGGTTCTGCGGGTCGGTGGTGGTGTTCGACCCCGAGCTGTCGACCACGATGGCCAGCTTGCGGGCCTGGCAGTCGCGCACGGGGTTGTCGCGGGTCATCGCGCAGATGATGAGCGCCGCGCGCCGGGCACCCTGGGGAGTCGCCCCCTGGGAGAGCGCGATCTCCGCGCGCCAATCCGCCCACTGACGCCTCGTGTCGGCGATCGCCAGGCGGACGGCGTTGGCGAAGTTGCCCGACACCGCCCCGCGCGGCGTCGTCGGCGCGGTCGCCGCCCCGGTGACCGGGTCGATGGTGCCCGCATCCTTGTTGAGGTCGGCGTGGTGGACCCTCGGGATGCGCTTGCGCCCGGCGAGGCACCCGTCGACCGGGGAGAGGCCCTTCTCGTAGAGGCTGAAACACCCGGTGATGAGAAGGGGGTTGATGGCGGGGGTGGCGGACGCCCGCAGGTTCATGAACGGGGCGATCGACGTGCCGCCGACGCCGGGGGGGTTGGCGGCGGTGACGGCGGCCGCGGGAACGCGCGCGTCGGCCCAGTTGGAGTGCGCATAGAAATCGCCGACCCCGTGCAGCGCGCGGCCGAAACCGTCGAACACGTTGCATTTCGCCCGCCCGGCGAACCCGCCGAGGAACGAGCACGCACCGGTGAGATCGACCTGGGCGGGGATGATCCGGTCGGCGGCGTCGAGCAGGGCGGGTCCGGCGGCGAGGGACTCGCGGATCCTCTTGCGGAACTCGTTGCGGCACGCGACCAAGGCACGGTTCGCGTCGGCCCGGGACCGCGGATAGGTCGCGATCCGCGGATACAGCGAGGCATCGAGGAAGTCGCCGTCGTCGCAGTGGGCCGGTGCGGGTGACGGAGGCGGCGCGTCCGGGATGCCGACCGCGCCGAAGCTGCCCCGCTCACCGGCAAGCTGCGTGAGCGACCGGGGCTCGAAGCAGGTGCCGTCCGACGGCGCGCCCGGAGGGCAGGCCAGCGCGGCGCGCGTGATGCGCTCGTGCTCGCCGTTCTGGTTCAGGGTCGTCGAGTACACGGTGCCGAAGGATGCGGCGCGGGACGGCATCAGGGCGAGGCCCGCCGCGAGGATCGCCAGCAGGCCGAGCGTGACGGCGGGGCGCATGCGAGAGGTCATGGACCCGACGCTACCGGTCGGCCGCAGAGGCGATGGCACCCGGACGAGGGGTGGTCCGTCCCCTGTTCCGAACGACCGTCAGGTGGCCGGGTCGTCCGCCACGCTGAAGGTCGCGATCGAGGTGGCGCGTCCATCGGCGGCCGCCTCGATGACCGCTCCCTGCACCAGCACTCCGCCGGTGGCCGGCTCGAAGCGCCCCGGCGCGCCGGTGAGGAAGCGGCGGAGGATGATCTCGGTGTGCACGCCGATCACCGAGTCGTGCGGCCCCGTCATGCCGAGATCGGTGACGTACGCGGTGCCCCCGGCGAGCACCCGCGCGTCCGCCGTCTGCACGTGGGTGTGCGTGCCCACCACCGCCGTGACCCGGCCGTCGAGGTGGTGCCCCAGGGCCACCTTCTCACTGGTGGCCTCGGCGTGATGGTCGACGAGCACGAAGTCGGCGGCGGCCCGGGCGCGCTGGACCATGTCGTCGATGATCATGAAGGGGCTCTGCGACACGGTCATGAAGACGGCGCCCATGACGTTGATGACGCTGACCGGGCCGGCGGCCGTCTCGACGGTCGTGAGGCCGCGCCCGGGGGCGCGCACCGCGATGTTCTCGGGGCGCAGCAGGCGCGGCTCCGAGGCGAAGAGGGGGTGCGTCTCGATTCGGCGCAGGCTGTGGTTGCCACCGGTGATCACGTCCACGCCGGCATCGAGGAGGTCCGTGACCTGCCGCGGCGAGGTGCCGCTGCCCGCCGCGGCGTTCTCGGCGTTCACGACGACGATGTCCGGGCGGTGCTCGTCGCGCAGGGCCGGCAGGTGCGCCAGCAGCGCGCGCATGCCCACGCCGCCGACCACGTCACCCACCACCAGGGCCCTCACGCGGTCACGAGAACAGGTCCGCCTGGGTGCGGATCAGCTCCAGGTGCACGTGGTTGCCGCTGTCGGACGTGAACTGAGCCAGCTCCTGGCGCCCGACCTTGGAGAAGTCGCGCACCCGGCCGATCAGCGTCTCCCCGGCCTGGACCGCGCTCCCGACCCGCAGACGGGGCCCGCGCTCGGGATCGTCGAGATGGGCCATGCGCACCACCACCCCGCGCGAGGCGACATCCGGGGCGATCGAGATCTCGAAGCCCTCGATGCGGCCGTTGGCCTTGTAGTCGGCCACGCTGACGACGACGCCGTCGACGGGGGCGTAGACGGGCGTGCCGGCCGGGGCGCCGACATCGAGGGCGGCGGTCTCCGGCCCGAGGCGGTCGTTGCGGCCGGCCTGCTCGATCTCGAGCGCCCCCGTGCTCTCCATGGCGACGGCGACCGGGTCGCCGATCGGATGGAACGCCATCGCGGTGACGGCGGCCGGGTCGACGGGGAGCTTGATCGCGACGCCCTCACCGCGGGCGATCGTGAGGTCGGGCGGGCGGCCGGCCGCGACCGGCGTGTCGGCGACCGGAGGCGCCAGCGGCTGGGTGCCGTCGGACGAGCGCGCGCCGACGAGGGCGAAGACGAGGATCAGCAGCGCGACCGCGGCCAGGGGGGCGCCGACGGCGATGAACGCGCGCCGGTGGCGGTGCCGCCGGTGGCGTCGCGTGACGGCGCGCCGATAGGCGAGCTGCTCCCGGGTGAGAGGAGGCATATGCGGGCAGGGTAACGCGGTACGGCCCCGGCCGCCAGACGCCGGGCCCGCCCGGAGGTCGGCACGGGGTCGGGCTGTAGGATCGCCGGGCGATGGACGCCCCGCCCGCACCCGAGTTCACACGGCGGCTTCGGGCGCGCGGCCTGGGGCGGAGCTACCGGCGTGTCCGCGCGTTGCAGGGGGTCGACCTGGACGTCTCCGCCGGGGAGTCGGTCGCCCTGCTGGGGCCGAACGGGTCGGGCAAGACGACCCTTCTGAGCATCCTCGCGGGCGTCGGCCGGCGGGACGAGGGCACCGTCGAATGGACCGACCACGTCGCCCGGGCGG
>JBKHVQ010000015.1:0-2968 GCA_046569985.1 Thermoleophilia bacterium
GGCCGCGGCGCCGCGGCCTGGCGGGTGTGCGGCGCCGGGCGACCGGCGACATCGGGATTGCCGTTCACGATCACATCGCCGATGAACGAGAGCAGCCGGCTTGCCCGGTCGCGCCGCGGGCGGAACTGGAACAGCTCGGGCGTCTGGTCGATGAAGGTGGTGGTGTACTCGCCGGAGCGGAAGTCGGGGTGCCCGATCAGCGCCTCGAGGAACGGCAGGTTCGTCTTGACGCCGCGGATGCGGAACTCGCGCAGGGCGCGTTCCATGCGGGCGGTCGATTCCTCGTGCGTGGGGGCCCACGCGGTGACCTTCTCCAGCAGGGAGTCGTAGAACGGCGTGATCACGGCCGACGAGTACGCGGTGCCGCCGTCGAGGCGGATCCCGAATCCGGTGGCCTCGCGGTAGGCGGTGATGCGGCCGTAGTCGGGGATGAAGTGGTTCTCGGGATCCTCGGTGGTGATGCGGCACTGCATCGCCGATCCGTTGATGCGGATCGCGTCCTGGGCCGGCACCCCGCCGCCGGCCTCCCCGATGCGGGCGCCTTGGGCGATGCGGATCTGCGCCTTCACGATGTCGATGCCCGTGACCATCTCGGTGACGGTGTGCTCGACCTGGACGCGGGGGTTCACCTCGATGAAGTGGGCCGCGCCGGTGTCGGCGTCGACGAGGAACTCGACGGTGCCGGCGCCCTGGTAGCCGGCCTCGCGCATCAGCCGGACGGCCGCCGCGGTGATCTGGTCGCGCGCGCCGGGCTCCATCCGCGGGGAGGGGGCGAGCTCGACCACCTTCTGATGGCGCCGCTGCACCGTGCAGTCCCGCTCGAACAGGTGCACCACGTTGCCGTGGCGGTCGGCGAGGATCTGCACCTCGATGTGCCAGGCGCGCTCGACGAGGCGCTCGAGGAAGACCTCGTCGTTGCCGAAGGCGGCCCGCGCCTCGCTGCGTCCGGCCTCCACCGCGGCGGCGAGCTCCTGCGGGGTGCGCACGACGCGCATCCCCCGCCCTCCCCCGCCCCAGCTCGCCTTCACCATGAGCGGGAAGCCCACCTCTGCGCCGAGACGCTCCACGGCCGCCTCGTCGTGCGGCAGCGCCCCGGTCGCCGGCATCACCGGCACGCCGGCACGTTCGGCGAGCTCGCGCGCCGAGACCTTGTTGCCGAGCATGCGCATCACGTCGCCGGGCGGGCCGATCCAGTAGAGCCCGTCGCGGGCGCAGGCGTCGGCCAGATCGGGGTTCTCCGCGAGGAACCCGTAGCCCGGGTGCACCGCGTCGGCGCCGGCCTCGCGCGCCACCCGCAGCACCTCGTCGATGTCGAGGTAGGCGCGCACCGGCTCGCTGCCGCCCCCGACCTGGTACGCCTCGTCCGCCTTGAACCGGTGCAGCGCGAAGCGGTCCTCGAGCGAGTAGATCGCGACCGTCCGCATGCCGAGCTCGGTGGCCGCGCGGAACACGCGGATCGCGATCTCGCTGCGGTTGGCGACCAGCAGTGTGCGAATGCGCCGCGGCATGCCCGACCCCTCGTCCGTGATCCCGGGGAACGGCACGCGCGCCGTTCCCCTCGCAACCCGCCCCACCGTGGACCGCGTCACCGGGCGCACCCTAGCGCGGCCCTCCTCAGTCGCCGAAGAGCACCGGCTCCAGGCCCATGGTGAGCCCGGGTCGATCGGCGATCGCGCGAACGGCCAGGACCACCCCGGGCATGAAGCTCTCGCGGGACAGGGAGTCGTGCCGGATGGTGAGGGTCTCGCCGAGACCGCCGAGGATGACCTCCTGGTGGGCCACCAGTCCCGGCAGGCGCACCGAGTGGATCGCGACCTCGCCGTCCATCAGCCCGGCGGTGCGCAGCGCGGTGCCCGAGGGGGCGTCGAGCTTGCCGTCGTGGTGCAGTTCGATGATCTCGGCCTTGCTCATGTGGCGGGACGCCTCCGCCGCGAAGCGCATCATCAGCACGGCACCGACCGCGAAGTTCGGCGCGATCAGGACGTTCGCGGGCCCCGAATCGGCGCGGGCCCTGATGTCGGCGACCTGCGCCTCGGTGAGCCCGGTGGTGCCCACGACCGCGTGAACCCCCGCGTCGAGCGCCGCGATCGTGTTCGCGTACACGGTGTCCGGTCGCGTGAAGTCGACGATCACCTGCGCGGGGTGCGCCGAGAGCGCCGCGACGATGTCGGGCGCCGTGCCGGGCCCCGACAGCGCGGGGTCGGCCTGCACCGACACGCGCATCCCCTCGGCGTCGGCAACCGCCGCGACCACCGCCTGTCCCATCCGGCCGGCCGCGCCGGCAACGCATACGTCGATCATGCCGCTCAGGGTACAGGCGCGCCGGCGCCGTCAGTCGCCGATCAGCGGCCGCAGCTCCCCGAGGGCCCGCAGGAGCCAGTCGAAGGGGGTGAAGCGGACGGCCTGGCGGAGGGTGAACGCGGTGAAACCGTTGATGCCGCCCTCGTCCTCCTCCGTGTCGATCGCCGCCTGCAGGCCCTCCTTGAGGCGCTCCTCCACCTCCTCCGGCAGCCCTCCCCCCTTCTCCACCGCCACGGTGACCCGCTGCAGCAGCGCCTCCCGTGATGTACCGAGGTCGCAGGCCGCGTCGTCGAGCGCGCGGAGGGCGATGCGCTGCGCGCGGGCGTCGATGCTGTCACCGGGCAGGCTGACGCTGCGGGTGCATGGATCGGGCAGGGTGAGCGCGCCCTGGTCGAGCGCGCCGCGCCCGAGTTGCATCCCCACGAGGGCCCCGACCGCGAGGATCGCCAGCAGGATGAGCGCGTGGGCCCCCCGGGTCACGGGTGCGCCCCGCGAAGCAGGGGAAGGGGCGCCAACGCGGCGAGCCCCAGCAGGGCGCACAGGAGGAACGAGCTGCGGAAGCCCCGCGTGATGGCCGGGGCGACGAGCTCCTGAAGCGTGGCGCCCAGCGCGGCGCGCTCGGTCGCCTCGCTCCCGTCGCCGCCGGCGACCGCCGCGCGCAGGTCGG
>JBKHVQ010000016.1:0-1946 GCA_046569985.1 Thermoleophilia bacterium
TCACGCCCCGGGCCGGGGACGATCATGTCGGCACCCGATCCGCAGCTGATCCGGTCGTTGCCGCCGCGGCCCTCGACATAGGTGACGACATTCCGGCAGCGCAGCCGGTTCGCCCGGTTGTTGCCGACAAGGTCGCGGCCCTCCTCGATCAGGTCGATCGCGTAGGGCCCGCCGGCGCCCCGGCTCTGGACATCGATCTCGGTGCTGCGCGAGCGCCGCAACCGCGAGCGGATCGTCGCGGTGCCGTCGGTGCGGGTGCGTGTGCTGATGAGCCTGTTCCCGCCGCCGATGTCGCGGACCGCCACGGTGAGAGGCTGCCCGGAGAGCGCCCGGACGCGCAGGGTGAGCACCCGTCCGCGCGTCGCCGGGTAGCTGAAGACATCGGTGTCCCCGCCCGGGGCGGCGACGGCGGTCACGCCGACACCAGAGGCCAGCGGTCCCCCGTCGTCGGCGCCGTTGGGGTCGTCGACGGTCGTCGCGCCACGATCGGCCACCAGGCCGACGAATGCCCTCTGGGCGGTGGCCGAGTTGATCGTCGAGAAGACACCGCCGGAGGCGACGATCGCCCGGACGACCTCCGCGGGAGGAGCGCCACCGGACTGGTGGGACCTCGCAGCCGGCTCCCCGGGTTGCGTGAGGATGCGGGGCGAGGCGCCGGCCGGGTTCGCGGGAGGCGACAGGAACCCCAGGCTGACGCGGATGCCGAGCGCCGCGGCCCGGTCGATCGCCGCGACGAGCGCGGTCTGGTCGGAGTCCTGCCCGTCGGTCAACACGACGATGCCCAGCTTGCGGCGGGAGGCCAGGTCCACCGGTTCACGCGTCAACTCGCCGACCGCGAGGTTCACGCCCGCCGCGATGTTCGTCCCCCCCGACGAATCAATGGTGTCGAAGCGCGCGGCCCCGGGATCCCCCAGCGGGCTGACGATGCGGGCGCCGTCGTCGAAGTCGATCACCGCGCTGCGGTCCGGTTGCCCGCCGGGCAGGACCGTCGCGGCCGACCTGAGGCCGGCGTTGAACTGCGCGGCCGCCGCGAGGCGCAGGTTCCCGGGATCGGTCGTGGTGTTCGAGCCGGAGCTGTCGATGACGATGGCGATGCGACGGCCCTCGCAGTCCCGCATCGGCAGGTCGCGGGTGAGGGCGCAGATGATGAGCCCACCCTGTCGCGGGCCGTGCAGGCGGATGATCTCGGCCCGCAGGTCGGCCCACTGGCGCCGCGTATCGGCGATCGCCAGCCGCACCGCGTTGGCGAAGTTGTCGCCGACCCGGCCGCGGCTGGTCGTGGGCGAGCTGGCGGCACCGGTGACCGAATCGATGGTGCCCTCGTCCTTGTTCAGCTCGAGGTGACGGACGCGCGGGATCCGGCTGATGCCGCTGGCGCACCCGTCGACCGGCGAGAGGCTCTTCTCGTGGACGCTGAAGCATCCCGTGATCAGGAGGGGCGGGATCGGCGGCGCCGCGGCCGTGCGCAGGTCGAGCAGCGGAGCGAGGGTCCTCATCGCCATCCCGGGCGGGTTGCGCACGGTGACATGAGCCGGCGGAACACGGGCGTCCGACCAGTTCGAGTGCGTGTAGAAGTCCTGCACCCCGTGCAGGGCACGTCCCAGGCCGTCGAAGACATCGCATTTGGCGCGACCGGAGATCCCCGCGAGGAATGTGCAGGACAAGACGGAGAGGTCGACCTCCCCAGGCAGCAGCCGGCCCTGCGTGTCGAGGAGCCCACCCGCGGCGTCACGGCCCTGGCGGAAGCGCCGCTGCAGTTCGGTGCGGCAGGCGAGCAGGAACCTGTCGGCCACGGCCCGACGGCGCGGATAGCGCTTGACCCGCGGATAGAGGCCGGGGTTGAGGTAGTCGGCCTCGTCGCAGTGCGCCGCCGCCTTGGAGGGCGGCGGGAAGTCGGGGATGCCGACGGCCCCGAACGTGCCGGGCTGCAACCCGGGCAGGTTCCG
>JBKHVQ010000017.1:0-7944 GCA_046569985.1 Thermoleophilia bacterium
CACGACGGCAGAGAACGGGGCGTCGACCTCGCGCTCGCCTCCGTCGTCGAGCGGCCACGGCTCCGGTGGGCGCCCGATGTCCTCCACGGCCTCCAGCAGCTGGCGCACCCCGCAGTCGCCCAGCGCCGAGCCGAAGAAGACCGGCGTCGTCATGCCCGCCTCGAAGGTCTCCTCGTCGTGGTCGGCGCCGACGGCCGACAGCAGCTCGAGATCCTCGTCGAGGCGCGCCCGCGACTGCCCGGGCAGCCCGGCGTCGTCCAGCGGGACGGGGTCGACCTCGCCTCCGCCCTGCGCGGCGGTGCGGTGGCCGATGAAGGTCATGTCCCGCCGGTCGACGAGGCCGATGAACACGCCCGCGTCGAACACCGGCCAGGTCACCGGGGTCGGCTGCATGCCGATCTCGCGCTCGATCTCGTCGAGCAGCTCGAGGCCGTCGCGCGCGGGCCGGTCGAGCTTGTTGATGAACGTGATGATCGGCGTGCCACGGGTGCGGCAGACCCGGAACAGCTTCAGCGTCTGCGGCTCGAGGCCCTTCGCCGCGTCGATCACCATCACCGCCGTGTCGGTGGCGGCGAGCACCCGGTAGGTGTCCTCGGAGAAGTCGCGGTGACCCGGGGTGTCGAGCAGGTTCATCACGCGGCCGCGGTGCTCGAACCGCAGCGCGGTGGAGGTGACCGAGATGCCGCGCCGGCGCTCGATCTCCATCCAGTCCGATCGGGCGTGGGAGCCGCCCTTGCCCGCGCGCACCGCGCCGGCCAGGTCGATCGCGCCCCCGTAGAGCAGCAGCTTCTCGGTGAGAGTCGTCTTGCCCGCGTCGGGATGGGAGATGATCGCGAACGTGCGTCGCCGCTCGGCCTCCGCCGCCACCTGAATCACGCTCACCCGCATCCTCCGCCCGCAGTTCTCGTCGGTCACCGCTCGCGGGCCCACCCGGCGCCGCGTCCGTGGACGCCGGGGCGGGTGTCGTGATTGGGCACGTCTCCTGAGAGCGCGGGGGACGCGCGCCGACCGTCAGGGGACCGGAGCGCCTACAGGATATCGCCCGCCGCGGGAAACGCCTCGTGAATCCCGCCCTCGCGCCGATCTCACCGTCGAGGCGATCCCGAGACCCCCTCAGGGCCCTGGCGCGCCGGTTTCTCGGCCGTGGCGGGTGGGTGGACCCCGGCGCTCACGCCGATCGCTCAGGCTTGCGGGCGATCGCGAACAACTTGGCGAACTCGTAACGCCAGCCGCGCGGGCCCGATCGCCGGCGCAGTTCGGCCTCGATCTTGGCGACGTACGCTGCCACCTCGGCCTCGGACTGATCGCCGATCATGTGGCCCGCCACCACGCGCATGCGTTCCATGTATGCCTCGACAGTCGTATGCCGGACCCGCGTCTCCATCCAGATGTCCAGCGGGTCGAGGCCGGCCTGGACGAGGTAGTCCTCCATCTCCGGGACGCTTCGCAGGTTGCCGTCGAACGCGCCGACCCAGCGATAGTTGATCGGCTCGATGTTGGAGATGACATCACGGTAGGCCTGCTCGCCGCCGCGGCCGCTCATCAGGATCGCGACGACCCCGCCCGGCTTGAGTGCCCGAGCCATCGCGGCGGCGGCCTCCCACTTGCGCGGAAACCAGTGGTAGGCCATGGAACAGATCACCAGGTCGAAGGATCCATCGGCGACGGGCATGTTCTCGACGTCGGCCTGGGCGAGCGTGACCTCGACGCCCTCGATCGCACCGATCTTGGCCTGAAACTGCTCGAGCATGCCCGCCGCCGGATCGACACCGGTGATCCGGTCCGGGTGGAAGCGGTCGATCACCGCCTGGGTGGCCCAGCCGGTGCCGCATCCGACATCGAGCACGTCCCTGTAGCGGCCCGGCGGAATGGAGAGCACCAGCCGCTGCGCGCCCTCGATGTTGAAGCGCACCGCGTCCTCGTAATCGGAGGCGGTCTCGGTGAACCCACTTGACACCGAGTCGTGACTGGTGTGGATGTGCGACGACATACCGATGGGACTCCTAGCTGCGGTTCGCCAAGACGTTGTTCCCCACCAGCTGGTTCAGGCGGGCTGCCGGGGTGGCCCGTCGATGCTGTTGCGGGGTCGGTGGTGATTGTAGAAGCGCAGCCACGGCGCGAGGGCCCTCGCCGACTTCCCCGTGGGCGAGCACCGCGATCTCCCGGTGACCCGGGCGCCACAGATGGCGTTCGGCACCGCCCAGACCGGCGCACCCGCCGCCGTGGCGACGTCTCGGAGGATCGACGTGCGCTGCCGCCTGACACCGCCCGCCCGGACCCGGGAAAGGCCACGAAAAAGGCCCCGGAGTCCGGGGCCTGCGTGCGAGGAGCGGATGAAGGGACTCGAACCCTCGACCTTCTGCATGGCAAGCAGACGCTCTAGCCAACTGAGCTACATCCGCGCATCGGGAGGCAGTGTACCGACCGCGGCCCCCGTCCTCAATGGCGCCGCGCGCGGCGGGGCGGCACGCGCCGAGGAGCGCCCTCAGGCGCTCCGCCACGGGTCGGTGTCGGCCCGGGCGAAGCGCGCCTCCACCCCGTCGCCCGCGAGATCCTCCCTGAGGCCGTCGGTCCAGATCCTCATGACCTCGCGCTCGACGGTCGCATGGGACACGTCGACCAGAGCCGGCGACAGGACGCGGTCCGCGTCGTGGTACTTGAGGTCGCCCGTGACGTAGGCCTGCGCCCCGGCGGCGGCGGCGTCGCCGATCAGTGAGGCGCCCGAGCCGGTGCAGCACGCCACCCGCGTGATGGGCGTATCCGGGTCGCCGGTGTGCGCGACCGGCCCGGGGAAGTTGTCGGCGACACGGCGCGCCAGCTCGCCCAGGGTGCCGGTCGCGGCCGTGCCCGCCCTGCCGAGGCCGGCACCGGGGTCGGCATCGGCGGGTCGCAACGCGACGGTCTCCGAGATGCCGAGGACATCGGCCATGATGTCGTTGAGCCCGCCGCGCGCGGAGTCGAGGTTGGTGTGCGCGGCGATCACGGCGATCCGCCGCTCGGCGGCCCTCAGCACCAGGGGCGCCGCCTCGCCGGTGACGGCCGCGAGCGCCGGGAAGATCGGCGGATGGTGCGTGAGCACGGTGTCACACCCGGCGTCGGCGGCCTCGTCAAGGAGCGCCGCGCGCAGATCGAGCGCCACCAGCACGCGTCGCACCGGCCGCTCCCGGCGGCCGACCATCAGCCCCACGTTGTCCCACTCCTCGGCGAGCGCGGCGGGGGCGCGTGCCTCGATCACTGCGAGCAGGTCGGCGACGAGCATGCCGGCAAGACTAGCCGCCCGCGCGGCCGGTTCAGGCCGCGGCCACCTCCTCCGCGGCGCGGGCCGCGACGGCGGGGGGCGCGGCGGCGTAGTGGTCGACGTGCATGTGGTACTCGCCCCGCCCGGCGGTCAGCGCGCGCAGGTCCGATCCGTAGGTGAGCATCTCGACCATCGGCACGTGCGCGCTGATGATCTCGCGGGTGCCGCGCATCTCCATTCCCAGCGGGTGGCCGCGGCGCGAGCTGAGATCGCCCATCACGTCGCCCACGTGCTCGGGGTCGACCACCACCTCCACGAACATGACCGGCTCCAGAAGCACCGGGTCGGCCTGGGCGATCGCCTCGCGCACCGCAAGCCCGCCGGCGATCGAGAAGGCCATCTCCGATGAGTCGACCGAGTGGTGCTTGCCGTCGTCGACGATCACCCGCAGGTCCACCACGGGGTATCCCGCGATGCCGCCGCGGCGCAGCGCGTCGCGCACGCCGCTCTCGACGGCGCCGATGTACTGCCGGGGGATCGCTCCCCCCACGACCTCGTCGACGAACTCGAAGCCGGCGCCACGCGGGAGCGGCTCCACGCGCACCCAGCAGTCCGCGAACTGCCCCCGTCCCCCGCTCTGCTTCTTGTGCTTGCCCTCTGCGCGCGCCGGGCGCCGGATCGATTCGCGGTAGGGGACGTGCGGGGCGGCCAGGTCGACCTGCACGCCGAAGCGCGCGGCGATGCGCTCGGCGACAACCTCCACGTGCAGCTCGGAGAGGCCACCGACGATCAGGTCGCCGGTCTCCTCGTCCTGATGCACGTCGAGGCTGGGGTCCTCGTCGGCCATGCGCCGCAGCAGCGAGACCACCTTGTCGTCGTCGGCGTGGTCGTGCGCGCTTGCGCGGAAGCTCATCGCGGGCTCGGGAATCGGCGGGGGCGCGAAGGCGACCAGCGGCTCGTCGGCGCACAGCGCGTCCCCGGTGGCCACCCCCTTCAGTTTCGCCACCGCGCCGATGTCGCCGGGGCCGAGGGCATCGCAGGGGATGTGCTCCTTGCCCTGCAGGCGGAAGAGCCGGCCGACCCGCTCGCGCTCGCCGGTTCGCGCGCAGATGACGTGGCTGTCGCTGCGCAGCACGCCGTCGAGGACGCGCATCACGCTGACGCGCCCGCTGAACGGGTCGGCGAGGGTCTTGACGCAGAGCGCGATCGCCGGATCCTCCTCGTGCGGGCTGACGGGCACCGGCTGGCCCGATCCGATCGCCACGCCCTCGCGCGGAGCGCCCTCCTCGGGCGACGGCGCCAGGGCGACCAGCATGTCGAGCAGCCGCTCGACCCCGACCGGGTCCGGGAGCGCGCTGACGCACAGCGCCGGAGCCAGCTCGCCGCACAGCATCGCCGCCCTCAGCGCGGCGACGATCTCGGCCGGAGCGGGCTCGTCGCCCGTCACGTAGCGCTCGAGCAGGTCCTCGTCGCTCGCGGCGACGGCCTCGAGGAGCGCACCCCGGGCCTCCTCGGCGGCGTCACGCAGCGCGTCCGGCACCGGTCCGGTGGAACCGTCGACCGTCGCGGTCATGTGGATGAGGTCGACGACCCCGCGGAAGTCGCTCTCCGCGCCGATCGGGAGCTGAAGCGCCACCATCTCGGTCCCGAGTTCTCCGACCGACGCGAGGGCGGCGGCCATGTCGGCGCGCGGCCGGTCCAGCATCGACACGACGACCGCGCGCGGAAGGCCGAGGTCCTGCGCCCGTCGCCACATGCGCTCGGTCTGCACCTCGACGCCGGAAACCCCGCTGACCACGACCATCGCGGCGTCCGCCGCGGTGAGGCCGGCGAGGGCGTCGGCCTGAAAGGAGGGCTCCCCCGGAGTGTCGACGAGGTTGAGGTGCGCCCCGTCCCACGCCAGGTGGCAGTGGGCGCAGGAGATGCTCATGCGCCGGCGCCGCTCATCCTCGTCGGCGTCGCAGACCGTCGTCCCCTGGGCGATCGAGCCGAGCCGGGGTATCGCGCCGGCCGCGTGGAGCATGGCTTCGGCCAGGCTCGTCTTTCCGCAGCCGCGATGGCCGACCATCGCGATGTTGCGGATGGTGGACGGAGGGAGAGTCGGCGGCGACGACATGGGCTCGTACCTTTCCTCACAAACCGTGGGGCCGAGTCTATTCCGGCCGGGCCTCCGCCCGCCAGTGCCGTCGTCGCGCCCGCCGCGCACGGCGGGCGCTCAGGTCATCCGTCCCCGCGGCCCCCTTGCAGCCGGCCCTTGAGACGCAGGATCGCCTTGGTGTGGAGCTGCGACACCCGGCTCTCGGTGACGCCCAGTACCTCGCCGATCTCGCGTAGCGTCAGCCCGTCGTAGTAGTAGAGGGCGACGACGATCTTCTCGCGCTCGGGGAGGTTCGCGATGGCGTCGGCGAGCGTGTCGCGCAGCTCGGTGATGTCGAGGATCGCCGCCGGGTCGGTCATGCGCGCGTCGCTGATCGTGTCGATCAGGGCCAGCGGCTCGCCGCCCGAGTTGACGTTCCACATCTCGTCGAGGGCGACGATCGACGAGTTCGAGATCTGGGTGATGATGCCCTGGAACTCGTCGAGCGAGATGCCCAGCGCGGCGGCGAGCTCGTCGTCGCTGGGCGCCCGTTTGAGCTTGTGCTCCAGCTCGGCCGAGGTGCGCTCGATCTCGCGGGCGCGGGCCCGCACCGACCGCGGCACCCAGTCGAGGGAACGCAGCTCGTCGATGATCGAGCCCTTGATGCGCGTGACCGCGTAGGTCTCGAACTTGATCTGGCGCTCGGGATCGAAGCGCTCCACCGCGCCGATCAGGCCGAGCAGGCCGTACGAGATCAGATCGGTCTCCTCGACATGCGAGGGCAGCGCGCTGCTCATGCGGCCGGCGACGTACTTCACCAGCGGCGCGTAGGTGAGGATGAGGCGGTCGCGGGCGAGCGCGTCGTCGTGGGCCTTGTAGCGGCGCCACAGCATGCGCACTTCCTCCTCGCCCTGCGCGGCGCCCACCCCGGCGGGCGCTTCCCAGCTCATGAGTGCCATCCCACGGTCGCCATCCGCGCCGAGTCTACCCCGTGCGCCTGATCACGAGCGTGTCGATCGCCGCGCACGCCCCGATGGCGACGCCCATCGCGAGCGCGAGACCGGCGTTCTCGTCGCCTCCACCGACCACGATGGCCAGCAGCACCGTGCCCGCGAACCAGATCAGGGCGCGGGTGAGGTGACCGAGATACGCGTGCCCGAGACCGGGGATGAGCAGGCTCAGGACGACACCGATGATCGTCGCCCGGCGTCCGGTCGGCGCGGGGCGACGACCGAGCGGCCGCCGGGGCGTCACAGACGCACCTCGACACCGGGCCGCGCCCACTCGACCGGCCCGCCGAACACGTCGCGTGCGTGCGCCAGCGCGGCGTCGCGATCGTGACGGGACTGGCAATGGGTGAGCAGCAGGCGGCCCGCGGCGGCGGCCCGGGCGAGGGCGCCGGCGGAGGCCGCGTTGAGGTGGGGCACCCCGTCGGGGACCGGGCTGTCGCCGAACGCGCACTCCAGCAGCAGCACATCGCAGCCCCGCGCCAGATCGACGAGGGCGTCGCTCGGCGCGCAATCCGCGCCGTAACAGAGAGACGAGCCACCGTGGTCGAAGCGCATCGCATGCGTGGGCAGAAGGTGCGGGACCTCGACGTGGCTCATCATCAGGCCACCGCCCAGGTCGCGCCGGCCCGACCCCGCCGGGAACGACTCGAAGCGCAGGCCCTGCTCCTCGCCCCACGGCTCGGGCGAACCGGCGAACGCGGCGAGGCGCTCGGGCAGCGCGGGCGGGCCGATGACCGGCATGACCCGGCCCCGGCCGGGGCCCCACTGCATGTGCACGTGCAGCCCGAACAGGTCGGCGCAATGGTCGGGATGCATATGCGAGACGAGGACGAGGTCCAGATCCTCGGGGGGCATGTGGACGGCCAATGCGCTGAGGGCGCCGGCGCCGAGGTCGACGAGCACGCGGCGCTCACCGGCCCGCACCAGGTACGCGCTCTGAGCCTCCCCCCGTCCGCCGAACGCCGCCGCGGTACCGACAGGCAGAAGGGTGATCACGCTCCGCGCCGACTCATCCGCGTCCGCATCGCGCGCCATGCTATACCGCCGGAGTGAGCCCGCTCGCCCGCATCGCGACTGCCGTCGCGGCCACCCTGGCGGCAGTGGCCCTGATCGCCGGGTGCGGCGGGGACGACGGGGGACCGGCGACCGACGCGGCCTCGGGGCTCACGCCCCGTGAGGTCCTGACCGCCAGCGCCGAGGCCGCCCGCGGCCTCGATGCCTTCCGGATCGCCTTCGAGGCGACCGGCACGGCCGACCTCGGCCCGCAGGTCTCCGGTCTGCTGGGCCAGGCCATCGACATCTCCGGCGAGGGCCTCGTGCGGCCACCGGACGCCACCGCGATCGACGCCACGGTCGACGTGGCCCGCCTGCCGCTGCAGGTGAACCTGACCCGCCTCGGCGACGATGTGGTGGTCGGTGCCCTGGGGCGCAGCATCGCGCTGGAACTGGCCCCGGAGACGCTCGCGTACCTGGACTTCGGGTCGGCGTACCCCGAGTTGACCGAGTGGATCACCGAACCCGCCGTCGAGGCGGGCGGTGAGGTCGCCGGCACGCCGACCGTCTCGGTGAGCGGCGGGCTGGATCCCGATCGCGTCCTCGGAGCCCTGGAGCCGCTGCTG
>JBKHVQ010000018.1:0-2105 GCA_046569985.1 Thermoleophilia bacterium
GCGCGAGATCCGAGTGGCACACCCTCGCCACGGGAACGGCGCGCTCACCCGCCCAAGCCGCGACCGCTCGCGGGAACGCGAGGGCGTCGTGCACGACGACGACGCGCGGGCCGAGTTGCTCCAGGGCGGCGATCACCTCGCCGGGGCGGGGCATCAGGCGGTACCCCCAGCGGCGGGACGGGGTGCGGCCGCGCAGCGTGACGAAGGTGCTGCCGGCCACCTGAACCTCTCCGGCCCGCTCCCCGGGGACGATGGCGGCGTGGACGACGCCCATGCTCCTGGCCCAGCGCGCCTTCGCGTGCAGGTAGGTGCGGATACCCCCGGAGGTCGGCGAGTACCACTGGGTGATGTCGACGACGCTCACGCGGCGACGCGCCGGGACATGGCGTGCCCGCCCTCGGGCGAGGCGGCGACACGGTAGCTCGCGATCAGGCCGTCGAAGACCGCCGGCCAGCCGGGCAGCTCCCGGGCATCCTCGAGGGCCCTGCGGCCGATGTCGTGGCGCAGGCGCCGGTCGTCGGCCAGCAGCAGGACGGCACGGGCGAAGGCCGCGGCGTCTCCTGCGGGCACCACCAGGCCGGTGTCGGCGTGCCGGACGTGATCGCGGGCGGCGCCCCGGTCGGAGACGATGCGCGGGAGTCCGCTCGCCGCGGCCTCGACCACCACCTGGCCGTAGGTCTCGGTCGCGGACGGGAACAGGAAGATGTCGGAACCCGCGTAGGCCGCCGCCAGATCCGCCCCGCTCAGGGCCCCCAGGAACCGGTGACGCACGCCCCGGAGATGCGCGGCGAATTCTGCCCTGGCCGGTCCCTCCCCCACGACGCAGAGTTCCAGGTCGCCGCGGGCGGACGATGCGCGGCGCATGGCCTCGGCGATCACGTCCAGCCCCTTCTCACGTGACAGGCGCCCGACATAGAGAACCACGGTGCGCCTTCCGGAACGCATGCGCATCCTCATGCGGCGCGTCTCACGGTCCGGTCCGAAGAGGTCCAGGTCGACCCCGCGCCCGAAGCGCACCAGGCGCGACTCGGGAAGGCCGCCGCGCACCAACTCGTCGGCGACCGTGGCGGATGGGACATACACGCGCTCCGCCTGCGAGTAGAACCACGCCATCGCCCGCCCCACCAACTCGCCCGCGAGGCGGTCGCCGGTGATCTCATGCGCGTAGCGCGCGAACTCGGTGTGGTACGTGGCGACGAACGGCACCCCGAGCGCCCGGGCGATGGCCAGTCCCGCGATTCCCATCGGACCGGGGGTCGCCGCGTGGACGACATCCGCCTCGGCCCCGCGCACCACATCGAGGAGGTCGATGAGCGACGGCACGCCGGGGCGCAGCGCCCGGTCGTCGTACCCCGGGATCGTCAGACGGGCGAGCGGGGCCAGGTCGACGCGCCCCGGGGGGGCGTCCCCGGTGCCCTCGCAGGTGATCACCCGCAGGCCGCAGGACGGCCGGGCGTCGATGTGCGCGGCCAGGCGGCGCATCGTCCCGGCGACACCGTTGACCTGGGAGAAGGTGTCGGTGAGCATCACGGCCCGCACCGGGTCCGCGGGCTCCGACGACGGCCCGAAGAACGCCTCGTCGACCGAGCGCGCGAAGCGCTCCTCAGAGGTGACATAGCGGCTGGCCAGCAGGTAGGGGGCGGCCGCGAGGAGCGCGCCCACCGCCGCCTCCGCGCGCCCGCCGATGCCGGATGACCCCCTCGCACCGGCCCACACCCTCCGCGCCATCTCCTGATGGATCCATCCCGTCGCGAGCCGGATGCGCGCGTGGCTGCGCCCCCTGCTCTCGGGGGCCTTCGCGAGCCGCCGGAACCGGCGGATCAGGCGGCGGTCGCGCCGGACACCGGCCATGACCTCCGCCGCGACGGAAGCGTCCGAGGACCGGGTCGCGGTGGCGGTGGCGGTCGCGGGGACGATCGTCCGGTCGAGCACGTCCCCGAGCACCGCCCGCATCGGCCCCGGGACCTGGAGGATCCCACGCTCGATCAGGGCGGAGGTCGCCAGGGCGCCCACCGAGTGGGCGAGCGCCTCAGCGGAGCCGTTGGCGCCGCCCGGGCATACGCGCCCCGCCCGCAGATGTTCGAGCACGTCCGCCGGCGTCCCGG
>JBKHVQ010000019.1:0-2832 GCA_046569985.1 Thermoleophilia bacterium
GAGCGTCGAGTCGGTGCTGGCCGAGGTCGCGCGGATCGTCCGCGGACCCGCGGTCACGCAGGTCGGAGACGACGCGACGCCCGGACGTCCCGCACGCTTCACGACGGCGAGCCTGCTCGACCTCGAGCGCGAAGCTCTGGAGATCGGCCTCGGGGGTCGGGAGGCGGGCGCTCCGCGCGCCGGCATCGCGCAGGTGATGTCGGCGCTCGCCGATGCTCCCGTTCGACTCTCCGAGGAGCAGCGCACGCTCATCGCCACGGGGGCGCTGTCACCGGATCGGGTCGTCTGCGTGGTCGGGGTCGCCGGGGCGGGCAAGACGACCGCGCTGCGCGTTCTCGGTGACTCCCTGGAGCGCTCTGGCGTCCCGGTGCTCGGGGCGGCGCCGAGCGGTCGGGCGGCGGATGAGCTTCGAGCGGCAACCGAGATCCCGGCGAAGACCCTGCACTCCGTTTTTGGAGAGGCCCGTCAGTCGGGTGGCCTGCCATGCGGCTGCGTCCTGGTGATCGACGAGGCCGGGATGGCCGAGACGCGCGTGCTCGCACCCGTCCTGCGCCTGGTGGAGGAGGCCGGTGGCAAAGCGATCCTCGTCGGCGACCCGGCCCAGCTCCCCGCCGTCGGCGCTGGCGGGCTCTACGCGACCCTCTGCGACCAGCTCGGAGCGGTGCGCCTGACCGAGAACCGCCGCCAGAACGAGCGGGCAGAGCGGGATGCCCTGTCGCAGCTGCGCGACGGCGACGCCGAGGGCTACCTCGGACACGCCGCTCGCGAGGGCCGGCTCCTCGTCGCCGATGATGCAACCCAGGCCAAGGAGCGGCTGCTGGCGGACTGGTGGCGGGCGGCGGTCGAGGGAGACCTCCGCGAGGTCGTTATGCTCGCCCACCGGCGCGCTGATGTCGCCGACCTGAACGATGCCGCGCGGGCCCTCCTCGGTCGCGCGGGGCGGCTGGGTGAAGCCGCGCTCGAGGCCGGCGAGCGAGATTTCCGCCCCGGCGACCGCGTCATCTGTCGCCGGAACGACTCGGCGCTAAGGGTCTGCAACGGGACACGAGCCTCGGTGACCGCAGTGGATCCAGTGCTCGGGATTCTCACGCTCCAGCTCGATGGCGGGCCGATCCGCCAGATCCCCGCCCGGTACGCGGGCGAGCACCTGGAGCACGGCTATGCCCTCACCGGCCACGCCGCTCAGGGCCTCACCGCCGACCGGGCGTTAGTTCTGGTGCGCGCGGAGGGCGCACACGCCGAGTGGGGCTACGTAGCCGCCTCCCGTGCCCGAGCCGAGACGCGTCTCTACGCCGTTGGGCCCGAGGTGGTAGACGACGTCCGCGCCTCGCGCGGCCCTCCCGAGCCCCGAGAAGGGTGCATCGCAACCGCCCTATCACGCACCGCCGCAAGTTCACTCGCGACCGAGCTGGCCATGCCGCACCACGAGCGCCTCGGTTCAGTGGACATGCCCCGCGAGCGGGCCAACCGGGACATCGCGTCCGGGCCGCAACTGCCGGCGTCGGCGTCACGCATTCGCGGACGAGTCCTCCGCCAGCCCAGCGAGCGCTCGGCGGATTTCTCGCGGTGACTGCGTAGCCGGATAGTTGCCGCGTTCTCGTAGTCCCCTAACCCGAGCTGGGCACCACGACGGCCGGAGGGCACTGTGCCGCCCGCGAGCGGATCCATCGCGCCATGGACTAAGGAGTCGCCCCTTGAGACGTTGGCGGTAATCCAAAGCTCAGCGAACTCCTTCGAGCGCGTCCACTGCGAGGGCACTCCGATCTGGACCCTATCCGGAAGGCGCATGGCCGCTTCCTGCGTCCCTCTGATCGACAGTTGCCCGCTGTTCACGCATTGGTCTAATCCACTGACCCTGCGCACGTCGTGCTCACGATGTTGGTCACTTCTGACCATGTCGGAGCGCCGGGGCCTTACGTAGCCTCCGAGGCACACAAGGCCTACCGAGCGATGCGAGTCAACACTCGGCGTTGACCTCTATGCACGGCACAGGGCGATGCTCCGAGCGCCGCAAACGGTGGCTAGGTGTTCGTCGCGATCAACTACAAGGGGGTAACGTGCAAGAGAGCGGACTGAAACGCCGCGTGAAGAGAGCATGGCTATACCCAGCTATCGGAGCCATCCTGGTACTCGCTGCCTCCTCGGTTGCCATCGGACAGAGCGGCTCAGAAACTGCTCCCGCTACGCCGACGGTACCAGCTTCACCGCCGTCGACGCTGGCAACGCCGCAGTGTTACTCGCGTCTGCCAGCCGCAGCGAGAACCGGAGGCTGGACCTGCGTTGAAGACTATGTCATTCGCGTCAGGGACCAGGAGGGGCGCGTCCTCGAGAATACGCCCACCGAGACACGCCTCATCGAGCCCGGGGGTCGCGTCTTCACCGGTCCGCCAGAGCCGCGGGTGACTGTATCGCCCGAAGGCGTGATCGTCGAGGCGTCGGTCAGCAAGGGAAAAGTCACCGCGAGGTCGCCGCGTGGACGCGGGGCGCGCAGTAACGAGATCTTCTACCGGCGCCTCGTCAATGCCTACATCTGGGAGTTCGCTGCTCGGGCGTTCTACGGCAACGGATCTCAGACGCTGGGGTCAACCAACGAATCGTCGAGCGTCAACATGAACGGCCGTCAGGCGCGGCTCAATATGCGCTTGGCCTATGACAGTGGCGGAGCCCCGGTCGCGCCGCGGCTCAGCTGGCAATGCCGCACCTATAACACTGACGCTGTGTGCGGACAGGGGGGAGCGTCCTCCGACGTCTGCACCTTTGGCTCGTGGGGCATCCCACAGCAGACCGATTACCGAGGGAGCAATGGGAAGTACTACTACCGGTTTTTCTGGA
>JBKHVQ010000020.1:0-1786 GCA_046569985.1 Thermoleophilia bacterium
CGCCCTCGAAGCGTTCTGTGAAGGCGCGGCGGTTGGCGAGCCCGGTGAGCGGATCGGTGAGTGCCTGCAGTGCCAACTCGGCGCGGGCGTCGGCCCCGGTGACGGCGACGCCGACGAGTGTGGCGAACTGCTCCAGGCGGGTCTCGGCGCCCGCCGAGAACCCACCGCGTCGCGTGCTGATGGCGCCGACGGTCCCCCATAGCCGGCCGCCGACGCGGACCGGCGCGGCCACCGAGCTGAGGTGCGCGGTCGCGAGGATGGCGGGGATCTCACCGCCGAGCGCGGAGTAGTCGTCGATGCGGACCGCGCGCCCCTCGGCGCGTACCCGCGCGGTCGCGCTGGCGCCCGCCAGGTGGAAGCGGGAGCCCACGGGGAGTCGCAGCTCGTCGAGGGAGGCCCAGCTGCCGACGAGGACCGCCGCGTCGCCGTCGAAGCGGGCGACGCCCCCCGCGTGGCCGCCCAGGAGACCCGCGACCTCTCTCGCGACGAGGGCGAAGACCTCGTCGGGGTCGTCGCTTGCCGCCACGGTGGCGGCCACCCGGCTGAGGCGCGCCTGCTCGCGGGCGAGCACCCGGTGACGTGCCTCTGATTCGCGCAGGGCGCGCTCGGATGCGCGGCGTTCGGTCACGTCCTTCACGGTGCTGACGTACACGACCTGCGCGGTGCGCCCGGCGTCACCGCGGACGCGCGCGAGGTTGACGATCACATCGAGGACGCGGCCGTCGGTGGACCGGTATTCGCGGTCGGCCTCGGAGGCCGCTCCCCGCGCGATCGCGCGGAGCAACGCGCGGGTGTAGCCGTCGGCGTGCCGGTCGGGCCAGAAGCTGAAGGGTGGTCGCATGCCGACCAGGGCGCCGCGCGGCAGGCCGGTGATGGCCGACATGCGGGCGTTGGCGTCGACGATGCGGCCGGTCCCGTCCATCACGATGAGGCCGTCCTGGAGGGAGCCCATGAGGGCCGCCGAGCGGTCCCGTTCGGCCTCGAGCTGGGATGCCAGCAGGCCTGCGCGCAGCGCGGCGCGGACGCGGGCGGAGAGTTCGGCGGGCTCGAAGGGCTTGCGCACGAAGTCGTCCGCGCCGGCGTCCAGCGCGGCGGAGAGCTGGGTGGCGCCGGCGGTGAGGAAGATGATCGGGAGCGTCCGCCCGCGGCGGCGCAGGTCGCGGCACAGGTCGATGCCGTCCATCTGCGGCATGTCGCCGTCGGTGATCAGAAGGTCGGGGGGGGTGTGGGCCCAGCACCGCGTCGAGGGCGGAGCGGCCGTCGGCGACGATGTCCACGAGGTGCCCCTCGCGGTGGAGTTCCCCTTTGAGGACGGCGGACATCAGCGCGCTGTCCTCCGCGACGAGGATCCGCGCGGCGCCGGCCGCGGGGGGATCAGCGATGCCGGACGGCATGGGGGACACTCGGGGGCATGGCGCCCTATTCGGCATCGCGGCCACGCTGTTGAGTGCTGCGGCACCCGGGGGATCACGGAGTGAGCGAGATCACCCCGGGAACTTGGGACAATCGCCGGCTGCGCCGCGTCGCGGCCTACGCCGCCTCGTCCCAGTTCACCTCGCAGAGCGTGACCGGTTCGGCGAATCCCCGGAGTGAGGTCTCGCCCCGCGGGCCGAAGGAGAAGCCTTTGCCGATGGCCAGATCGGCGACGACTCCCGCGACGACGATCGTGCTCGGTGCGGCGTGCGCGCAGAGGCGGGCGGCCAGCTGGACCGCCGCGCCGAACAGGTCGCCGCGCTCGGCGACGGGCTCGCCGGCGCTGATGCCGACCCGCACCGCCATCCGCCCG
>JBKHVQ010000021.1:0-4319 GCA_046569985.1 Thermoleophilia bacterium
ACGTTGTTCCCACGAGGGCCGTTCTCGGCGCCTTCCCCGGCCCTTGAGGAGGACTGGAAAACGTCCTCAGCAGGGGAGAAGCAAGTGCGCGCGGCAGGATTCGAACCTGCGACTTCTGGCTCCGGAGGCCAGCGCTCTATCCACTGAGCTACGCGCGCTCGGACCGGGAGCTTAGCCCACGCCGAGCATCCGTGGCGCGCCCGGGTCGGGTAGCGTCGGCCGCGTGAACACCCCGGAACCCGGTTCGCGCCGCATCGCGGTCATCTCCGACACGCACATGCCCAAGAAGGGGACGGCGCTGCCGCGGGCATGCACGGCCGAACTCCACCGGGCGGACCTCATCATCCACGCCGGCGACCTCAGCGACATGGGGACGCTGGAGATGATGAGGTCCATCGGGCCGCCCGTGGTGGCGGTGCACGGCAACATCGAGGAGCCGGCGGTCCGCGAGGCGCTGCCCGGCACGGCCGTCATCGAGGTGAACGGCCTCCGGATCGGCGTCGTCCACAACGGGGGTCCCGCCGCGGGGCGCCTCGACCGCCTGCGCAGGCGGATCCCGGGCACGGGCCTCGTGGTCTTCGGCCACTCCCACGTTCCCCTGCTGCAGCGCGCCGACGACGGCTTCGCGATCCTCAACCCCGGCAGCCCCACCGACCGGCGCCGCCGGCCCCGCCACAGCATGGCCGTGGTCGAGGTCACCGGCGACGGACGGTTCGAGATCGCGTTCCTCGCGGTGGACGAACCGGCGGGTCCGCTGGATCCGGCGCTCGTCAGCTCCTGACGAGCGCCCATCGGCCCGGTGCGGGCTCCACCGCGGGCGCGGGCTAGGATCGGGGGGTGGAGCTCCACATCACCCTCCTCGGCACCGCCGCATCGGTGCCCACCGCCTCGCGCGGCACATCCGCCACGCTGATCGCCTGCGGCCGGCAGCGCTGGCTGGTCGACTGCGGTGAGGGCACCCAGCGCCAGCTGCTGCGCTCAGGCGTCGGTCTCACCGAGATCGACCTGATCCTGCTCACCCACCTCCATGGCGACCACTACCTCGGCCTTCCGGGGCTGCTCAAGACCTATGGCCTCCGCGGCCGCGAGCACCCCCTGCGCATCATCGGCCCCACCGGGCTCGAGCGCCTGTTCGCCACACTCAACCCGATCATCGGCCGGCTGCCGTTCCGCGTGGACCTCGACGAACGCCTGCCGACACGCGGTGAGCCGGTGTGGGAGGGGGAGGAGGGGCGCATCGTGCCCTTCGCGACCCGGCACTCGGTGCCCTCCATGGGCTACGCGGTGATCGAGGACGACCGCCCCGGCGTGTTCGACGTGGCGGCCGCGACCGGCCTCGGGGTCACGCCCGGACCCGAGTTCGGGGTACTGCAGCGCGGCGGCGAGGTCACCACGCCCGCCGGGTGCATCGTGCGCCCCGATGAGGTGCTCGGTGCGACGCGGATGGGCAGACGCGTGCTGCTGACCGGGGACACCGAGCCGTGCGGGACGACCCTCGACCTCGCGGACGGGGCGTCGGTGCTCATCCACGAGGCGACGTTCCTCGACGCCGACCGCGAGCGGGCTCGCGAGACCCGGCACTCCACCGCGCGCGAGGCCGCGGTGCTGGCCCGCGAAGCCGACGTCGACCTGCTCGTCATCACCCACCTCTCCTCGCGATGCCTGCCGCGCGACATCCGCGACGAGGCCCGCGCGATCTTCCCCCGCACCGTCGTGGGGCGCGACTTCGACCGCATCGAGGTCCCGTTCCCCGAGCGCGGTGAACCCGTCGTCACATCGCTGAGACGTCGCCCCGAAGTCGAGGCTCCGGCCGACGCGCGTGGTACGGTGCCCGCGTTCGACCTTTAAACCCGGTCCCGAGAGGCCGGAAAGGAGCGACCATGACCCACCCGCGCACAGTCCCGGCGACAGCCGCGCGCACCTAACCCCGTGCGCAGCAAGACCGTGGTCGACGCCGACCAGGTCCGCCGGACCATCGCGCGCATCGCGCACGAGATCGTCGAGCGGCACGCCGACCCGTCCACCCTCGCGCTCGTGGGCATCCACACGCGCGGCGTGCCGCTGGCCAAGCGCCTCGCCGACCTGATCGAGGAATTCGCGGGGGAACGCCCCGCCCTTGGCACCGTCGACATCGCGCTCTACCGCGACGATGTCGGCCTCAACGCGCGCGGTGCCCTGCCCGTGGTGGGCGACACCGACCTCGAGTTCGACGTCGGCGGGCGCGCCGTCGTGCTGGTGGACGACGTCCTGTTCACCGGACGCACGATCCGCGCCGCCATCGACGCGGTCTTCGACTACGGCCGCCCGCGCATGGTGCAGCTGGCGGTCCTCGTCGACCGCGGCCACCGCGAGCTGCCGATCCGCCCCGACTATGTGGGCAAGAACCTGCCGACCGCGCGCACCGAGCGCGTGCGCGTGCGCCTGGCCGAGATCGACGGGGCCGACGAGGTGATCCTCGACCCCGTCCCGGAGGAGGCGTGAACATGGCCCGCCGCCGGTCGCTCATCAGCGTCACCGACCTCTCACGCGACGACATCGAGCGCGTCCTCGCCCTCGGCGACCGCTTCGCCGAGGTGATGGACCGCGACCTCAAGAAGGTGCCCACCCTTCGCGGACGCACCGTCATCAACCTCTTCGTGGAGGCGTCCACCCGCACCGCCACCTCGTTCGAGCTCGCGGGCAAGCGCCTCTCCGCGGATGTGGTCAACGTGAAGGGCTCGGGGTCGAGCATGGACAAGGGCGAGACCCTCAAGGACACGGTGATCACGCTGTCCTCGTACCTGCCCGACGTGATCGTCATCCGCCACGCCTCGGCGGGCGCCTGCCGGCTGGCGCAGCGCCACAGCGACGCCGCGATCGTCAACGCCGGGGACGGCAAGGGCGAGCACCCCACCCAGACCCTGCTCGACCTCTACACGATCCGGAGGGAGGTCGGTCCCCTGGACGGGCTGCACATCGCATTCGTCGGCGACGTGGCGCACTCGCGCGTGGCCCGGTCGGGGGCCGTCGGCTTCGCGCTGATGGGCGCGAAGGTCTCGTTCATCGGCCCGCCGACGCTGATACCGCGCGACGCCGGGCGGGCCTTCGGCGTGGACGTGTCCCACGATGTGCGCGACATCGCCGACGCCGACATCGTCTACGTGCTGCGCATGCAGCTCGAGCGCATGGGCCCCGGTGGCTTCGTGCCGTCGCTGCGCGAATACGCGGCGACCTTCGGCATCAACCACGCCCGCCTGCGCGAGGGCCAGCGCGTGATGCACGCCGGGCCGGTCAACCGCGGCGTGGAGATCTCCGGCGAACTCGCCGACGACCCGCTGGCGCTCATCGAGCGCCAGGCCGCCAACGGAATGGTGGTGAGGATGGCGGTTCTGTACGACCTGCTGGCCGCTCCGGCGGGCGCCGTCGAACTGGGCCAGGCGCTCGGGGCGGTGGCCTGATGGCGGCCCGGCTCGCGCAGCGCCCCGGCCCGCGCGCCTCGCTGGTGATCCGCGACGTGCGCGTGCTCGACCCGGTCGCCGGGATCGACGAGGTGCGCGACCTGGTGGTGCGTGACGGGGTCGTCGGCGGATCGCCCGACGGTCTCGATGAGATCGACGGCTCGGGACTCGTCGCCGTGCCGGGCTTCGTCGACCCGCACGTGCACCTGCGCGTGCCGGGCCGCGAGGACCTCGAGACCGTCGCCACCGGCAGCCTCGCCGGGGCCGCGGGCGGCTTCGTCGCCATCGTCGCCATGCCCAACACCAAACCGGTGGTCGACAACGCCGCCATCATCGAGTCGCTCCTGGAGCAGGCGGCGACCGACGCGGTGATCCCCACCGGCTTCTACGCCGCGATCACCCGGGGCCAGAAGGGCGCCGAGCTCACCGAGCACGCCGAGCTGGCGCAACTCGGCGCGGTCGGCTTCAGCGACGACGGCTTCCCGGTTTCCGACGCGAGCGTCATGCGGCGGGCGCTGCAGTACCAGAGGATGGTCGGCCTCCCCCTGGTGCTTCACGAGGAGGACGCCCGGCTCTCGGCAGGCGGCGTCGCGCACGAGGGCCCCGTCGCCAGCCGCCTCGGCCTCGCCGGGATCCCGGCCGTCTCGGAGGCCGTCGCGGTCGCCCGCGACGCCGCGCTCGCGGCGTTCGAGGACGGGCGCATCCACATCTGCCACGTCTCGGCCGCCGCGACGGTGGACGAGGTGCGCGCCGCGAAAGCCCGCGGGGTGTCCATCACCGCGGAGGTCAGCCCGCACCACCTGGCGCTGACCGACGAGGCGGTCGCCTCGCTCGATCCCTCCCGGCACAAGATGAACCCGCCGCTGCGCGCCGAATCGGACC
>JBKHVQ010000022.1:0-3064 GCA_046569985.1 Thermoleophilia bacterium
GCCGTGGGAGGGGGGGCGCTCGTTGAGCGCGACGCCGGGGATGCCGCACCAGTCGACCTGCAGCAGCACCTCGTAGCCGGGGCCGTAGCCGACGTCGGTGTTCGAGTTGTTGTTGGTCAGCTCGGGATGCAGGAAGGCGGCGGCCGGGTCGGCGCCGAGGGCGCGGACTCCGGTGTCGGCGACGGGAAGGGTGCCCGGTCCGGCGGCCGTCACGCCGACGAAGTCGGTGAACTGCGATCCGCCGCGGTTGCGGTCGAGGCCCGCGGCCACCGGCAGGTTCACCGTGACCTCAGTGACGCCGTTGGGCACCGGCTGGAACACCTGTGAACTCCCCTGCGCGGTGCAGCAGAGACCGCTGCCCGACGACAGGATGGCGATGCGCAGGGGCGCCGGGTTCGGTCCGCTGCGCACGCGCGCACGCGTGATCGTGCCGCGCCCAAGCGGCACATACGTGTTCGCGGCCGTCCCCGGTGCGGGCCACCAGGTGCAGGTCGCGGTGCCGGTGGGGATGAACCCGCCGAACAGCAGGTCCGAGATGTTCGGGCGCACCCCGCAGTCGGAGCCCGGCGGTAGCCCGACCTGCGCCGACAGGTCGACGTTCGGTGCGGCGGCGAGGCTGCTGCCGAACGTGCGCGACTGCACCTGCGCGTTCGCGGATGACACCCCGGCGAGGATGCCGGCGAGCAGGACGAGTACGAGTGCGCCGAGGCATGCGGGGAGGGGCGCGGGGGTCCGTGTGGGCATGATGAGCAGGCTATGCGCCGGCGGCGCCGGCGTCACCCCCCAATCGCGCGCCAGGGCCCGCGGCATCAGGGTCGGCTGAGCGGCCTCAACGCCGGGCTGCCCGCGCCACGGTGAGCGTGGTGGTGCGCGGCGCGGTTGCGGGCGGTGTCGGTGGCCGTGAGCGTGATCCGGTGGACGCCCGGTACCAGGGTGCGGGTGCCGACCCGGAGGCGCACGATGTCGATTCGGTTCGCGCCCGCCGCGCCGGATCGGGTGAGGGTCGCCACCCGCACGAACCGCACGCAGGCCCGCGCGCGGCCGCGCCGCAGCGCCGCCTTCGGCGCCACGCACGCCCACCCGTGCCTCAGCCCGGGAGCGAGGCGGTCGAACACGGCCCATACCCGCGCGGCCTCGTTGAGGCGGTACGCGATCCGCACGCGGCGGGTCGTCTGGCGCGGGGTGCCGCGCACCGCGGTGCGCGGGGCGACCGACAGGCTGGCGATGACGGGCACCGTCAAGTCCAGGTCCGCGCCAGGGGCCGTGCCGGGGCCGGGACCGGCACCGGGTGCGGCGTCGAAACCGGGACGTGCCGACGCGGCGGTGACGGTGACCACCTGGGTCGCCTCGACGCTGTTGCCCGCCCGGTCCATGACGCGCACAAGGACGGTACGCGCCCGGCGCTGGAGTAGGTGTGCTCGGGATCCCCCACCGCCGAGGTGCCATTTGTAGGTGAACGGCTCGGCGTCGGAGCGGTCGTCGGCGTCGACGTACATGTCGACAGGCTCCCCGGCGGTCGCCGTGGCGGGGATCGTCGCGGTGACGGCGGGAGCGCTCGCCTCGAAGTACGCAAACTCGACCACCTGGTCGGGGTTCACCGCGTCGGGGTGGACACCCCACGCCGCGGCGTACTCGCCGTTCGGCGCGGCGGCGAGGGCCGGGTCGTAGGGGTCCTGGGTTCCGGGCAGGTCGATCGGCGACAGCGTGCAAGAGGCGCCGATGGTGTCGTCGGTGGCGACGCGCACCGCGCGAAGTCTCTTCACACCGGCGTCGGTCAGCCGATGCACGAGCATGGCGCTGCCGTCCGTGCCCGCCGCAACGCGAACGTCACCGGGGAGTGCGAAACCGGATGGCGTGGGGGTGAAACCGGGCGACGGCAGGGAGGAGGCGTCGGGTGCCACGCGCGCGAAGAGGGTCTCCGCAAGGTCGCTCATCTCAGGCGCGGTGATCCGCGCGAGGGTCGCCCTCCCGTCGGGTGCGGCGGCGAGGACCGAGGGTCCGGGTTGCACGGGCGTGAGTGCATTGGCGCCGACGAGGGCTGGCTCGCCCGCACCTGCCGGCGCCCGCCACAGGGCGACGGTGTCGGGGGTGTGAAGCCCGCGTTGTCCCGCGTGGCGGCAATCTCAGAAGCGGCCGTCCGGCAGCGGGGCGACGCCGACGGTGCGGAAGATGCCCCCACCGGGCAGTTCCATTTCTGTTCCGATTGCGGTGCCGGGGTCGGCATGGGTCGTCGGCAGGAACGGCTCCGTCTCCCCACCGGTCGACTGCCAGAAGACTCGAACGGCGCCGTCGGGGGCCACGCCGAGGGCCGTCTGCCCGATGGTCGGGTCGTTGTCGGCCGACACGGGGACGGGAGCCGCGGGCGAGCCGGAAGCGGGTGTCCGAACCAGGCGGACCCCGTTGTTCCCTGCAAACGTCGATTCCCAAACAGCGACCGGTCCCTGTGGCCCCGGGGCGACCGAAAGACTGCTGATCGCCGTCTCGCCGACCGCGCTGAGGCTGAATGGGTCTCCGACGGGAAGGCCGTCGGCGCCGATGCACTGTGCCCACGCGATCGTCCCGCCCTGGCGCCACACGACTACGGCTCCATTACCGGCTGTTGCGACCAGCGCGAGATCGAAAACGTCATCCAGAAGCCCGGGGATCGCGCTGGTCGCCACCTGCATGCCGTCGGCGCCGATGCGGCGCACGACAATGGCGTGTGACGGGTCGAACGAGCCCGCCTGCCGCACCCAGGCGACGAAGTTCGTGCCATTCGCCGCTGTGACGATGCGGTGGGAGTAAGTGTCGGACACGGAAGGGGCAAGGTCGGCCCGGGGCAGCCAGTCGGCGGCTCCCGCGAGCGGTGTCAGTACCCCACGATCGCGCAGAGGGCGACCCGCGCCCTCAGCGCACCACCCGGACCACGACGGTGCGCCACGGCGAGACGAGCCCCGCCGCGCTGCGGGCCCGAAGGCCGATCCGGTAGCGGCCGACGTTCAGCCGCTTCCTCCCGATGCGTGGCCCGACCGCCACCCTCACGGCTCCCGCGGAGCGCGAGCGCGCGAATGAACCCAGGAGCGCG
>JBKHVQ010000023.1:0-10958 GCA_046569985.1 Thermoleophilia bacterium
CGGTACAGGCTCGCGTCGCACGCGTACAGCTCGCGCGAGGCGGTATCGTCGCGCACCTCGCCGGCCGCATCGCGGCGGAGGGCGCGCACCAGGCCGACGGCATCCACCCCGCCATGCTAGAACTCCACCGGGCGGGGGCGCTGTCTCGAAGGCGCGCCTTGCGGCTCGGGGGGTCCCCAGGTATTCTTCCCGGGCTCTACGGAGCGCCCGGTTTCTCGCGCGCGGCCCTCGGGCCGCGCGTTTTGCGCCCGGGGACATTTCTCGTCGGGGGCGTCCGCCGCAGGGCGGCCGTATTGCAGAGTGCTCAGAGGGAGCGATTGATGGCCAAAGAGAAGTTCGACAGGTCTAAGCCGCACGTAAACATCGGGACCATCGGTCACGTCGACCACGGTAAGACGACGCTGACCGCCGCCATCACCAAGGTCCTCGCTGAGCAGGGCGGTGGCGAGGCCGTCGCGTTCGACGCGATCGACAAGGCTCCCGAGGAGCGCGAGCGCGGCATCACCATCGCCACGGCGCACGTCGAGTACGAGACGGAGAACCGTCACTACGCGCACGTCGACTGCCCGGGCCACGCCGACTACGTGAAGAACATGATCACGGGTGCCGCCCAGATGGACGGCGCGATCCTCGTGGTGTCCGCCGCCGACGGCCCGATGCCCCAGACCCGTGAGCACATCCTGCTCGCCCGTCAGGTGGGCGTCCCGTCGATCGTCGTGTTCCTGAACAAGGCCGACATGGTCGACGACGAGGAGCTCCTGGAGCTCGTCGAGCTCGAGGTCCGCGAGCTGCTCTCGCAGTACGACTTCCCGGGCGACGACACGCCGATCATCAAGGGCTCGGCGCTCAACGCCCTCAATGGTGACCCCGACGCCGCCCAGCAGATCCTCGAGCTCATGGCCGCGGTCGACGAGTTCATCGAGATCCCCGAGCGCGACGTCGACAAGCCGTTCCTGATGCCCGTCGAGGATGTCTTCACGATCACCGGCCGCGGCACCGTCGCCACCGGCCGTGTCGAGCGCGGCATCGTCAAGGTCGGCGAGACCATCGACATCGTCGGCATGACCGACAAGATCGAGCAGACCGTCGTCACCGGCGTCGAGATGTTCCGCAAGCTGCTCGACGAGGGTCGCGCGGGTGACAACATCGGCGCCCTGCTGCGCGGTGTGAAGCGCGAGGAGATCCAGCGCGGCCAGGTGCTCGCGGCTCCGAAGTCCATCACCCCGCACACCAAGTTCCGCGCGTCGGTGTACGTCCTGTCCAAGGACGAGGGCGGCCGCAAGACCCCGTTCTTCCAGGGCTACCGCCCGCAGTTCTACTTCCGGACCACCGACGTGACCGGCGTCGTCACCCTCCCCGAGGGCGTCGAGATGGTCATGCCGGGCGACAACATCACCATCGACATCGAGCTCATCCAGCCGATCGCCATGGAGGAGGGTCTCCGCTTCGCGATCCGTGAGGGTGGCCGCACCGTCGGTGCCGGCGTTGTGGAGAGCATCACCGAGTAGCAGGGTCCGCCCCTGGCCCCGCCGCCCCCAACCGGGGGGCGGCGGGGTTTTCTTTCCCGGAAAGGCATTTCGCGAGTGCAGCAGAACAAGATCCGGATCAGGCTCAAGGCCTATGACCACGAGCTGATCGACAAGAGCGCCGCATCCATCGTGGAGACGGCTCAGCGTAGCGGCGCGACCATCTCGGGTCCTGTCCCCCTGCCCACCGAGCGGAACGTCTACTGCGTCATCCGTGGCCCGTTCAAGGACAAGGATTCGCGCGAGCACTTCGAGATCCGCACCCACAAGCGGCTCATCGACATCTACTCGCCGACGCCCAAGACCGTCGACTCGCTGATGCGGCTCGACCTCCCGGCCGGCGTCGACATCGAGATCAAGGCGTAGCGGGATGGCTGCGATCATCGGACGCAAGCTGGGTATGACGCAGATCTTCGGCGAGGACGGCTCGCGTGTGCCGCTCACCGTCATCGAGGCCGGTCCCTGCCCGGTCACCCAGATCAAGACCGCCGACACCGACGGCTACGAAGCCGTTCAGCTCGGCTTCGGCGCGGTCCGCCCCAAGCTCCTGAACAAGCCCAAGCTCGGTCACCTCCAGAAGGCCGACGCGCCGCCGGTGCGTCACCTCCACGAGTTCGACCCGTCGGAGCTCGGCGCGGAGGTCGCCCTGGGCGACATCGTCACCGTCGAGGCGTTCGAGTCGGGTGAGATGGTGCGCATCACCGGCGTCTCGAAGGGCAAGGGCTACGCCGGCACCATCAAGCGCCACAACTTCAAGCGCGGACCCAAGAGCCACGGTTCGCACAACATCCGCCAGCCCGGTTCGATCGGCGCTGCCGCATACCCCGCTCGGGTCTTCAAGGGCCTGCGCATGAGCGGGCACATGGGTGCGAGGACCGTCACCCAGCGCGGCCTGCAGATCGTCGACCGCGACCCCGAGCGCAACATCCTGCTCGTGCGGGGTGCGGTGCCCGGCGGCGTGAACGGCATCGTGATCGTGAGGCCCGAATGACGCCGCTGCCGCTCCTCAACTCCGACGGGGTCACCGTCGGCCGCGCCGCTCTCGCGCCCCAGTTCGCCGAGCAGCCCATCAAGCAGCACCTGATCCACGAGACCGTGGTGGCCGAGCTCGCCGCGCGTCGTGCAGGCACCCACGCCACCCGTAACCGGGCCGCCGTCCGCGGCGGTGGCGCCAAGCCGTGGCGCCAGAAGGGCACCGGCCGCGCGCGCCAGGGTTCCACCCGCGCCCCCCAGTGGACCGGTGGTGGTGTCGTCTTCGGTCCCTCGCCGCGCACGTACGGCGGCAAGGTCAACCGCAAGGTGCGCCAGCAGGCCTACCGCGCCGCCCTGCGCGCCCACGCCGAGCGTGGTTCGCTCGCGCTGATCGAGCCCCTGGGCTGGGACGTCCCGTCGACCAAGCGCGCGGTGGAGTACCTGCGCCAGGTGCCGGACGCCCTCAACGTGCGACCGCTTCTGGTGGTCGTCGATGACATCCAGTCCGTCGCGGCGCGCTCCTTCCGCAACATCGAGGGCGTCTACATCCTCGCGGCGGCCGAACTCGAGGTCGTCGACATCGTCGCCGCCAAGGCCCTGCTCTTCGCCCGCGAGGTGTGGGAGCGGATCGCCGGCAGCCCCGCCGAGGTCGAGGCCGTGACGCCGAAGCCCAAGCCGGCCGAGAAGAAGGCCGCGCCGAAGAAGGCCGCGAAGGCCGAGGCGCCCGCCGCCGAGGAGGAGCCGCCGGCCGACCAGGCCCCGGCCGCCGCCGCGGACCAGACCTCTGAGGAGGCCGACGCATGAGCTCGCTGCGCGACGACATCCGCCGGGTGGTGATCCGCCCGGTGATCTCCGAGAAGAGCTTCCAGCTCGTGCAGGCGCACAACCAGTACACGTTCCGCGTGCTGGACGGCGCGCACAAGACCGAGATCCGCCAGGCCGTCGAGGAGATGTTCGACGTCACGGTGACCGATGTGCGCACCGTCACGGTGCAGAGCAAGCCGAAGCGCCGCGGTTACACACGCGGTCGCCGTCCCGGCTGGAAGAAGGCCATCGTCGAGCTGAAGCCCGGCGACAAGATCGAGATCTTCGAGGGGGCGTAGGGCATGGGCATCAAGAAATACAAGCCCACCTCGCCGGGCCGGCGCTTCGTCACCGGGTCCGACTTCGAGGAGGTCACCTCGACGACGCCCGAGCGCTCGCTGCTCGACAAGGTGTCGAAGACCGGTGGTCGCAACAACAACGGCCGGGTGACCAGCCGCCACATCGGCGGCGGCCACAAGCGCCGCTACCGCATCATCGACTTCAAGCGCCAGAAGGACGGCGTGCCCGCGAAGGTCGCGACGATCGAGTACGACCCGAACCGGTCGGCCCGCATCGCCCTGCTCCACTACGCCGACGGCGAGAAGCGCTACATCCTTGCGCCGCTCAAGCTGAAGGTGGGCGACACGGTGATGAGCGGCCCCAGCGCCGACATCAAGCCCGGTAACGCCCTGGCGCTGCGCGACATCCCCACGGGTACGATCGTGCACAACATCGAGCTGCAGATCGGCCGCGGCGGGCAGATCGTCCGCTCCGCCGGCACCGGCGCGCAGCTCATGGCGAAGGAGGGCGACTACGCCACCCTCCGCCTGCCCTCCACCGAGATGCGCATGGTCCACCTGGACTGCCGCGCCACCATCGGCCAGGTCGGCAACGTCACACACGAGAACATCACCATCGGCAAGGCGGGGCGCAGCCGATGGAAGGGCGTCCGCCCGCGCGTCCGCGGTTCGGCGATGAACCCGGTCGACCACCCGCACGGTGGTGGCGAGGGCAAGAGCAACTCGGGCCGTCACCCGGTGACGCCCTGGGGCGTGCCCACCAACGGGTACCGCACCCGCAAGAAGAACAAGGCAAGCTCGAAGTACATCGTTCGCGGCCGCAAGCGCGGCAAGCACACGGAAGGCCGGTAGCAGCAGATGGGTCGCAGCCTGAAGAAGGGCCCCTTCGTGGACCCGAAGCTGATGAAGCGCATCGAGGACATGAACACCGCCAACGAGAAGCGCATCGTGCGCACGTGGTCGCGGTCGTCGACGATCTTCCCGGAGATGGTCGGCCACACGATCGCCGTGCACGACGGGCGCAAACACGTCCCGGTGTTCGTCAGCGAGAGCATGGTCGGTCACAAGCTGGGCGAGTTCGCGCCCACGCGCACCTACCGGGGGCACGCGGGCTCGGACCGCACCTCCACGATGAGGCGCTGAGATGGCGACCGCGAACATGACTCAAAGCGCCGTGGCGCAGGCGCGCTACGTGCGCACCTCGGCCCGCAAGGCCCGCCTCGTGGCGGACCTCATCCGGGGCGCTTCGGTGTCCGACGCGCAGGCCATCCTCGCGTACAGCACGCGGGCCGCCGCCGTGCCGGTGCGCAAGGTCCTGCAGTCCGCGATCGCCAACGCCGACCACAACCACGGCCTCGATACCCGTGACCTCATGGTCGCGCGGGTCACGGTGGACGAGGGCCCGACCATCAAGCGGTTCCGGCCGCGGGCCCAAGGGCGGGCGACGCCGATCATGAAGCGCACCTGCCACATCACCATCGCAGTCGCCGAGACGGAGCGTTAAGGCACCCATGGGTCAGAAGATCAACCCCACCGGCTTCCGCCTGGGCATCATCACCGGCTGGCGCAGCAACTGGTTCTCCGAGCGGGACTTCGCGCGGTACCTCGACGAGGACCGCGCCGTGCGCGACCACATCACCGGCAAGCTCAGCCACGCCGGCCTGTCGTCGATCCACCTCAAGAAGGACCAGAGCAAGCTCACCGTCGACATCTTCACGGCCCGCCCGGGCATCGTGATCGGCAAGAGCGGCTCCGAGGTCGACGCCCTGCGCCGCGAGCTCAACCGGATGACCGGGAAGCAGATCCAGGTCAACATCAACGAGATCAAGCGGCCCGAGCTCGACGCGAAGCTGGTGGCACAGTCCATCGCCGAGCAGCTCGAGAACCGGGTCAGCTTCCGTCGCGCCATGAAGCGCGCCCTCACATCCGCCATGCGCTCCGGCGCCCAGGGCGTGAAGGTGCAGTGCGGCGGGCGCCTCGGCGGTACCGAGATGTCGCGCTCCGAGCACTACTCGGACGGGCGCGTGCCGCTGCACACGCTGCGCGCCGACATCGACTACGGCTTCCACGAGGCCAAGACCACCTTCGGCCGCATCGGCGTGAAGGTGTGGATCAACAAGGGCGAGGTGCTCCCCGAGGGCGTGCAGGACAGCCGCGGCCGCACCGACATGGAGGCCGCGCCGCCTCCGCGCCGCCCGCGCCGTGACCGGCGCGGCAGTGGCGGCGGTCGTGGCGGACGCGGCGGCGAGCGCCAGGGAGGTCAGTCGTAATGCTGATGCCCAAGCGCATCAAGCACCGCAAGCACCACCGCGGTCGCCGGCGGGGCCTCACCAAGGGCCACGACCAGCTCGCCTTCGGTGAGTACGGTCTCAAGGCGCTCGAGCCCGCCGCCATCACCAACCGCCAGATCGAGGCGGCCCGTATCGCGATGACCCGCCGCATCAAGCGTGGCGGCAAGGTGTGGATCACCATCTTCCCCCACCTGCCCGTCACCAAGAAGCCGGCCGAGACCCGCATGGGTTCCGGTAAGGGGTCGCCCGAGGGCTGGGTCGCGACGGTGAAACCGGGCCGCATCATGTTCGAGCTCGCCGGCGTGCCGGAGCCTCTCGCGCGTGACGCCATGCGTCTCGCCGCGAACAAGCTGCCGATCCGCTGCAAGTTCGTCACGCGAGAGGATCAGGGGGCCTAGTGAAGCCGAAGGACATCCGCGATCTGACCGACGACGAGCTGGAGCAGCGCCTCAACGAGACCCGCGAGGCCTACTTCAACCTCCGCTTCCAGTCGGCCTCCGGCTCGCTGGAGCAGACCTCTGAGCTGAAGCACCGCAGGCGCGAGATCGCGCGTCTGCTCACGATCGCGCACGAGCGGGAGCTGTCATGAGCACGGCCGCCACACCCCAGGAGTCGGTTGCACGCCGCAAGGTCCGTCAGGGCCTCGTGGTCTCCGCCGGCCGGGACAAGACCATCACCGTGATGCTGGAGACCCAGCAGCGCCACCCGGTGTACAAGAAGACCGTCCGCCGGTCGTCGAAACTGCACGCCCACGACGAGCGCAACGAGGCCGGCGTCGGCGACCTGGTGCGCGTGATCGAGTGCCGTCCGCTGTCGGCTCAGAAGCGCTGGCGCCTGGTCGAGATCATCGAGAAGGCAAGGTAGGCCGCCCGTGATCCAGGTTGAGACACGGCTGCGTGTCGCCGACAACACCGGCGCGCGAGAGATCCTCTGCATCCGCATCATGGGCGGCTCCAAGCGGCGCTCGGCCAGCGTCGGCGATGTCATCGTCGGCACGGTGAAGGCCGCGGTGCCGAACGGGTCGATCAAGAAGGGCGATGTCGTGCGCGCCGTCATCGTGCGTACGCGCAAGGAGCACGGTCGCGAGGACGGTACCTTCATCGCGTTCGACGAGAACGCCGCCGTCATCATCGACAACGCCTCCAACCCGCGCGGCACCCGCATCTTCGGCCCCGTCGCCCGAGAGCTGCGCGAGAAGAACTTCATGAAGATCATTTCGCTGGCGCCGGAGGTGCTGTGATGGCGGCCCGCATCCGCAAGGGCGACCGCGTGGTGGCGATCTCCGGCAAGGACAAGGGCAAGTCCGGTGTCGTTCTGGAGGTCCGCCCCGACGAGCAGCGGGTCGTGGTGGAGGGCGTGAACATCATGAAGCGCCACACCAAGCCCCGTCCGCCCAACGAGCCCGGCGGGGTGATCGAGCGGCCGGCGCCGATGCACTGGTCGAACGTCGCACTGATCGACCCGAAGGACGACCGGCCCACGCGGGTGCGGTTCCAGGAGGTCGACGGCAAGAAGGTGCGGGTGTCCGCACGGAGCGGGGAGAAGCTGGACTGATGGCCGACGAGAACGCAACAGTGGCCGAGGCCGCGCCGCCCGCGCGCCTCAAGCAGGTCTACCAGGACGAGATCCGTCCCAAGCTCCAGGAGGAGTTCGGGTACGAGTCGGTCATGCAGCATCCGAAGCTGCAGAAGATCACGCTCTCGATGGGCGTCGGCGAGGCCAAGAGCAACAGCAAGGCCCTCGACCAGGCGATCGAGCAGCTCACGATCATCGCCGGTCAGAAGCCCTGCGTGACCCGGGCCCGCAAGTCGATCGCCCAGTTCAAGCTGCGCGAGGGCATGCCGATCGGCGCGAAGGTGACCCTGCGCGGCAACCAGATGTGGGAGTTCCTCGACCGGCTGATGTCGGTCGCCCTCCCGCGCATCCGCGACTTCCGCGGGATCAACCCGGACGGGTTCGACGGTCGGGGCAACTACAACCTCGGTCTGCGGGAGCACACGATCTTCCCGGAGATCGACTACGACCGGGTCGAGAACGTGATGGGCCTGAACGTCACCATCACCACCTCGGCGGCGAACGACGAGGAGGGCCGCGCCCTCCTGCGTCACCTCGGGATGCCGTTCCGGGCGGAGGGATACTCCGCCGAGGAGCGCGCCGCCCGTCGGCGGCGGAAGCAGAAAAAGTATGGTGGCGGCAAGGGCCGCGGTCGGAGGTAGAGGAGAAACGTGGCCAAGACCAGTCTGCGCGTGAAGGCGTCCCGTACGCCGAAGTACCGCACCCAGCAATACACGCGGTGCCACTCCTGTGGCCGCCCCCGCGCCGTCTTCCGCAAGTTCGGCCTGTGCCGTATCTGCCTGCGCGAGTCCGCCCACGCCGGTGTCATCCCCGGCATGACGAAGAGTTCCTGGTAGTGCTTACCGATCCCATCGCCGACATGCTCACCCGCATCCGCAACGCCAACCTGGCGCTGCACGACTCGGTCGAGATGCCCGGCAGCAAGCTCAAGGGCGAGATCGCCCGCGTGCTCCGTGACCAGGGCTACATCCAGGACTTCGAGCTGCGCGACGCGTCCGTCGGCACCGAGCTGGTCGTGAAGCTGAAGTACAGCCGGGACCGGCGTCGCGTCATCAGCGGCATCGACCGGGTCTCCAAGCCGGGCCGGCGCATCTACGCCGACCGCACCAACATCCCCCGCGTGCTGGGCGGCATGGGCATCGCCGTGCTGTCCACCTCGCAGGGCGTCATCACCGGGCACGAGGCCCGCCGCCGGGGTATCGGCGGCGAGGTCATCTGCACGGTCTGGTAGGGGCGAGAATGAGCAGAATCGGACGCGCACCAATCCCGATCCCCGACGGCGTCAGCGTCACGGTCTCGGGCCAGAAGGTCACGGTGAAGGGCCCCAGGGGCGAGCTCGGCCACACGGTCGTCGAGCCCATCCGGGTCGCGGAGCAGGAGGGGACGCTCGTCGTCACCCGCCCGACCGACCGTGGCCCGCACCGGGCCCTGCACGGGCTCTCGCGCACCCTCATCGCCAACATGGTCGAGGGCGTCAGCTCGGGCTTCGAGCGTTCCCTCGAGATCGTGGGTGTCGGTTACCGCGCCCAGCTCAAGGGCACCAACCTCGAGCTCGCCGTCGGCTTCTCGCACCCTGTTACGATCCCGCCCCCCGAGGGGATCCAGTTCGATGTGCCCGCGCCCACGCAGGTGGTCGTGCGCGGCATCGACAAGCAGGCCGTCGGACAGGTCGCGGCTGAGATCCGCGGCGTCCGTCCGCCCGAGCCCTACAAGGGCAAGGGCATCCGTTACGCCGGCGAGCACGTCCGGCGCAAGGTTGGGAAGAGAGCGTAATCGCATGGCTGTGAACACGGAAAGCGCCCGTCAGCGGCGGCACCGTCGCATCCGCGGCAAGGTGGTCGGCAGCGCCGACCGCCCGCGTCTGTGCGTGTCCCGCTCGAACAAGCGCATCTACGCCCAGTTGATCGACGACGCCCGGGGTCACACCCTGGCCGCCGCCGGCTCACATGAGGGCGATCTGAAGGGTATGGGCAAGGGAGTCGCGGCGGCCGAGGTCGGTAAGCTCCTCGCGGAGCGCGCCAAGGCTGCCGGTGTCGCGCGCGTGGTCTTCGACCGCGGCGGTTACAAGTACCACGGGCGCGTCAAGGCGCTCGCGGACGGCGCCCGCGAGGGCGGGCTCGAGTTCTAGAGGCCGGGGGTAGGCGAGTGGCAGAGGTCCGCCGAGGCGGCAAGATCAACCCGGATGGGCTCGAGCTCAGCGAGCGCGTCGTCCAGGTCAACCGTGTGGCGAAGGTCGTGAAGGGTGGCCGTCGCTTCTCGTTCTCGGCCCTCGTGGTCGTCGGCAACGAGGTCGACACGGTTGGCGTGGGTCACGGGAAGGCAAAAGAGGTTCCCGTCGCGATCCAGAAAGCGGTCGAGGACGCCAAGAAGAACCTGTTCGTGGGTCCTCAGTACCGTTCCACGATCACGCATCAGGTGATCGGGCGGGCGGGCGCCGGCAAGGTGCTCCTGAAGCCCGCGAGCGAGGGTACCGGCGTCATCGCCGGGGGTGGCGTGCGCGCCGTCCTCGAGCTGGCCGGCATCCGCGACATCCTCAGCAAGTCGCTGGGTACCAGCAACCCCGTCAACCTCGTCGCGGCGACCGTCGCGGGCCTGAAGGCCCTGCGTCGCCCCGAGGAGGTCGCGGCGCTTCGCGAGAAGACCGTCGCCGAGGTGCTGGGTCTCTCCAACGGCTCGGGTGCCCCGGCCACCGAGGCCGTCGGCGCGGGGGCGGCGGAGTGAGCCGCCTGCGCATCACCCAGGTCCGGTCCGAGATCGGCACGCAGTCCCGTCACCGGGGCACGCTGCGGTCTCTGGGCCTGAGGCGCATCGGCCAGACCGTCGAGCACGAGGACTCCCCTCAGCTCCAGGGCCAGCTGCGCCTGGTGTCCCGACTGATCCGCGTGGAGCAGGTGACCAATGGCTGACGGCCAGAGCAACCCGATCGAGGAGAGCCCGGCGGAGGACATCCGCCTGGACCGTCTCGGCCCGCGCCCGGGCGCCCGGCGTCCACGCAAGCGCATCGGCCGGGGCATCGGCTCGGGTACCGGCAAGACCTCCGGTCGTGGCCAGAAGGGCCTCGGCTCGCGCTCGGGCGGCGGCGTGCGCCCCGGCTACCAGGGCGGCCAGGTGCCGATCTACATGCAGCAGGGCAAGCTCCGCGGCGCCAACCGCAAGATGTCGATGCCGATGGGTCCGTTCCGCACCCACACGGTGACGGTCAACGTCGGCCGGCTGTCGGTGTTCGAGGCCGGCGCCACCGTCGACATCGCCGCCCTCGAGGCGGCCGGGCTCGTCAAGAACAACTCCAGCCGCGGCTGGCCCGTGAAGCTGCTCGCCAACGGCGACATCGACCGCGCCCTCACGGTGCAGGTCGACGCCGTGTCGGCCGGCGCGCGCGCCAAGATCGAGGCGGCCGGCGGTTCCGTACAGCTGATCGGCGAGGCGGTCGCGGGGGCCTAGCCCCCCCGGCCTCCGCCCGCACCGCAGAGGATGCTCCAGACGATTCTCAG
>JBKHVQ010000024.1:0-6472 GCA_046569985.1 Thermoleophilia bacterium
AGGGCATCGACGCGCTCGCCGCGGAACCGGCCGAGCCGGACCGGCCCCGCGGCGGCGGCATGGTGCCTCCGGCCGGCGCCTGACGGGCCGGCTACTCGAACTCGCCGAAGAGGGGCGCGAGGGCGGCGGCATGCGCTCCCGGAGTGATGCCGAGCGCCTCGGGCGGGCAGCGCCGCGTGAGATCCTCGTAGCTGCCGACCGCCTCGTCATCCCCCAGCAGGGCCCCGAGGCGCTCGGCGGCGGCACCATCTCCCACGCCGCGCAGGGCGGCCCGGACATCGCATCCCAGAATCGGTGACGACACACCCCCACGCTAGCGCCTCGACCGGCCCCGACCGCGGGGGCATCGGCCTGCTCGCGGCGGGCCATTTCATCATCGACGCGACCGTCGGGGCGGTGCCCGCCCTCATCCCGGTGTTCACGGCGCTCTACGCACTGAGCGACCTGGCGGCCAGCATGATCCTGGGCGCCTCCCTTCTGATCTCGTCGGCGATCCAGCCCGTGTTCGGCGTCCTGGCCGACCGGCGTGCGACCAGCGTCTTCCTCTGGGGCGGGGTCGCGGTCGCGGTGGCGGGCCTCGTGCTCGCGGGATTCGCCGGCGGCTACCTCGGCGTCATCGCCTGCATCGTCGGCTCGGGACTCGGCGTCGCGGCATTCCATCCCGAGGCGGCGCGCGTGACCAACCGGCTCTCCGGTGGCCGCCCGGCCACCGGTCTCGCGTGGTTCATGGTCGGGGGCAACGCGGGGTTCGCGGCCGGTCCGCTGCTGGTCGCCCTGTTCATCCCGTGGCTCGACGCGCGGGCGACTCTGGCGCTTCTGATCCCCGGTGCGGTGGTCGCGGCGGTGCTGTTCGCCCACCGCGCGCGCCTCTCCGCTCCGGTGCCCGCCGCCACCGCCCGCGCCGACGCCGCCCGGGCCGACCACGTTCCGGGGCTCGTGCTGCTTATTGTTGTCACCAGCATGCGCACCTGGATCCAATTCGTGGGCCTCGCCCTGGTGCCCCTGGTGCTGATCGACGACCGCGGCTTCTCGGAGAGCGCGGGCGGGTACGCCGTCGCCGCGTACGCCGCTGCGGGCGCGCTGGGCACGCTCGCCGGCGCCGCCCTGTCCGAGCGCATCGGCGCCAGGGCGATGCTGGTGACGACCATGCCGGTCGTCGCCCCGTTGCTGGCCGGCTTCCTGATCGATGACGGCGTGATCGGCCTGGCCTGCTTCGTGGCGTCGGGCTTCTTCCTGCTCGGGTCGTTCTCGGTGACCGTCGCGATGGGGCAGGCGTACCTCCCGGGACGGCTCGCCCTCGCCGCGGGGCTGATGATCGGGTTCGCGGCCATCGGGTCGGCTCCGCCCGGCCTGGCCCTCTTCGGTGCCCTCGCCGACGCCACATCGCGCGAGGCCGCGCTGTGGCTGCTGGCGGCGCTCCCGCTGGTCGCGGGAGCGCTCGCGCTGTTCCTGCCCGCTCCGCGTGGCTATGCCGCCGCCCGCGAGGCGGCCGCCTGATGGCCCCCCCGCGCCCGGGGTCACCGCAGGGCGACCTGTTCGGCGAGGCCGTCGAGGCCCGCCTCGAGCGCTCGCGCCCGCTGCCCGCGCGCATGCGCCCGGCGGGCCTTGACGAGGTGGTGGGGCAGGGGGCCCTTCTGGGCCCGGGCGGCGCGCTGCGCGCCGCGGTGGAGGGCGACCGGGTGCCGTCGATGATCCTGTACGGGCCGCCCGGCAGCGGCAAGACGACGATCGCCCGCGTCATCGCGGGCGCCACGTCGTCGGCGTTCGACGAGCTCTCGGCGGTGTCGGCCACGGTGGCCGATGTGCGCGGCGTGATGACGCGGGCACGCGACCGGCTGGCGGCGGGCACGGCCACGGTCCTGTTCCTCGATGAGATCCACCGGTTCAACCGGGCCCAGCAGGACGCCCTGCTGCCCGCCGTGGAGGACGGCCTGCTGACGTTGATCGGCGCCACCACGCAGAACCCCTGGTACGAGGTGAACGCGGCCCTCGTCTCGCGGATGCGCGTGTGGGTGCTGGAGCCCCTGGGCGACGACGACCTCGCGCACCTGCTCGACCGGGCGGTCGCCGATCCGCGGGGCCTCGGCGGGCGCGTCGCGCTCGATCCCGGCGCCCGCGCGGCCGTGGTCGCCCGTGCGGGGGGCGACGCGCGCGCGGCGCTCAACCTGCTGGAGGCCGCCGCGGCCGGCGTGCCGGACGGGGGCGGCATCGGGGTGGATGCCGTCACGGCTGCGGCCGGCGGGCGCGGCGTGGTCTACGACCGCGACGGCGACGCCCACTACGACACCATCTCGGCGTTCATCAAGAGCCTGCGCGCCAGCGACCCCGACGCCGCGATCTACTACCTCGCGGTGATGCTCACCGGCGGCGAGGACCCCAAGTTCATCGCGCGGCGCCTGATCGTGGCGGCCGGCGAGGATGTGGGCAACGCCGACCCGCGCGCGCTGGAGGTCGCCGTCGCCGCGGGGCGCGCGGTCGAGTTCGTCGGCATGCCCGAGGCGCGCATCATCCTCGCCCAGGCCACCACCTACATCGCCCTGGCGCCGAAATCGAACGCGTCCTACCGGGCCGTCAACGCGGCGATGGAGCGCGTGGAGCGCGAGGGCGCGCGCCGTCCCCCCCTCGCCCTGCGCGACGCGAGCCGCGCCAACGCGGCGCACCTCGGCCACGGGGCGGGATACCGCTACCCCCACGACGCGCCGGACGCCGTGCTCGAGGGCTCCCTCATGCCCGAGGGGCTCGAGGAGGTCGTGTTCTACGAGCCCACCGATCGCGGACCCGAGGGCGAGCTGTCCGCGCGCCTGCGCGCGCTGCGGGCACGGCTCGACGTCCGGGAACGGCCCTTCTGACCGCCCGCCCGGCGGGCGGTACCGGCCCTCCGGGGGCCGCATGAATCGTTTCTACTAGACTCGCACCGATGGAGGAACCGCACAGATGAGTGGCCTCGCCGAGCGGCTGACCGCCGACATGAAGGACGCCATGCGTTCCAAGGACGCGGTGCGCCTGGGCGCGATCCGCAACGCGCGCGCCGCGATCAAGAACGCCGAGATCGAATCGCGGGCCCCGCTCGACGACGCGGGTGTCGCCAAGGTGCTCCGCACCCTCGTCAAGCAGCACCGGGAGTCGATCGAGCAGTTCACCGCCGGCGGCCGCGACGACCTCGTGGCCAAGGAACGGGCCGAGATGACCGTCATCGAGGCCTACCTGCCGGCGCAGATGGACGAGGGCGCCGTCGCCGCCGTGGTGGCCGAGGTCATCGCGGCCGAGGGCGCGTCCGGCCCCGCCGATCTGGGCCGGGTGATGAAGGCCGCCATGACCCGCCTCGCCGGCCAGGCCGACGGCGGTGTCGTCAGATCCGTGGCACAACGATTGCTGGAGGGATGAGATGAGCACGATGCCGCCGATGCCGCCGGGCATGCCGCCGGGCCCCGGAGGACCCCCCGAGGACCAGCCCGAGACGCCCGCGTCGGCGGTCGGGTCGGGCACCCACTCGCCGTCGGACAGCATGACGCGCTACGACAAGGAGCGCGACACCTTCCACTGCTCGTTCGGCATCCCATCGCCGGCGCTCGCGGTGATGGATCCCGAGCGCGAGGTCGTGGTGCGCGTGGAGCGCAACACCTTCCGCGTGGTCGGCTTCTCGATCCCCAACTTCACGGCGTGGCACGAGAAGCACGCCGACGCGGAGGGCAACTTCGAGATCGAGCCGCCCCTGCCCGACGTGTGGCCCATGGACAGGACCGACATGACCGGGGCGTCGGGCTCATACGCGTGGTGATCTGACCGGGGCCCGCCTCGGGTGGGGCGGGTCCCGGTCGCGCGGGAATCGCGGCGGGACTACGCCCCGGAGATCGGGCCGCGCAGGACCGAGCGGCCCGAGTGGCCGGGATCCCCGTTCGACTCCTCCACCGAGACGTCGACCGCCGAGAAGTTCTCGAGGCTGACGGGCAGCGGCACGGTGACCGTCGTCGCGCCCTCCTCTGGCACCAGGAACGAGCCGAGGGTCAGCAGGTTCTCCTCGGGGTCGATCAGCCACAGTGTGTAGATCTCACCCGGACCGCTGGGGTCGAGTCCGCTGACATCCAGGGTGAGTGAGCCGCCGCCGCTGGACACGGTGCGGACCTCGCCGTGCGCGTCCGGGCCGCCCTCGTCGAAGCTGGCCAGCTCGATCGCCGGCCCGGTCGGGGCGGGCGTCGAGCCGGAGTCGCCGAACGCAAGGGCGCCGATGCCGATGCCCGCAACGAGAAAAGCCGCGGCGGCGGCCGCAGCGGCGAAACGCGGCATCGACACGCGACGCCGGAAGGGGAGGATCACCGCACCGCCCCCGGGCGAATCGGACTCGCCGGGACCGGGCTCACCCTCCCCGCCGTCCTCGTCCGCGGGGAGGGTGAGGGCGGGCAGGGGAGGTATCTCCGAGTCGTCCCAGGCCTCGTCGGGCATCGCCCGCAGGGAGCTCACCACCGCCCCGAGGCCCTCGAGTTCGTGCGCGAGCGCGTCGTCGGCGGCGGCGAGCGCATCCAGCAGGTCGCGCTCATCGCCGGACGCGTCGCCCAGCACGTAGTCGAGGATGTCGCCATCGCGACTCATCGACCACCCTCCTCTTCGATCATGTCGCGGAGGCGCCTGAGCGCGCGCACCATGCGGGTCTTGACCGTCCCGAGCGGCACCCCGGTGCGTTCCGCGATCTCGTTCTGACTGAGTTCCTCGTGGAAGCGCATGCGCAGCAGCTGCGCTTCCTCGTCGGGAAGGCGGTCGAGGAGGGTGGCCATCTGCCAGCGCTCGACGAAGGCTTCCGGTGACGATGAGAGGTCCTCGCGATCGAAGACCGCCGCCGAGACGGGGTCGGACGGGTCGCGGGGCTCCGGGATCCGCTTGCGCAGGTGATCGATCGTGCGGCTGCGCGCGATCAGCATGATCCACGTGCCCAGGGCCGCCCGCTCGGGGCGGTAGGAGGGCCCGCGCCGCCAGATCTCGAGGAAGATCTCCTGATGGAGATCCTCGGCGGTGGCGGCATCGCCGGTCGCGCGGCGAATGAAGTTCATCACCGCGCGGCCGTAGTCGCGGTGCAGCTCGGCGAGGGTCGCCTCGTCGCGCCGGTAAAGGCCGCGGGCGATGCGCGCGGTGCGCTCGTCGGGCCGCCCGATGACGGGGATTTCGGTCTCCGTCATCGCCGGACGTGTTTGCGTGAGGACCATGTCATCGGTGCGTACGCGACGACGGGCCGGATCGGTTTCGCAAACCACTTGGGGTGCATCACTCGGATCGTAGCGTCGAAAGCACGGGTCATCTGCCGTCGCCGCCATCCGGGTGGCGCGGCAGTGGCACAGACCAGGAGGTCTCCCACATGGGACTGCGTAGCCGCAGTACTCACATCGCTCTCGCGGCCGTCGCCGCCGGCGCTCTCGCCGCCGCGGCGCCCGCGATGGGCGCGAACGTTCCCCTCAGCGGCGGGTCGACGGCGCTGCAGCTCGACAGGAACACCGCCCAGGTCCTGACCGGCGCCGGGATCTCGGTCGCTCCCATCGGCACGGCCGCCGCGAGCGGCGCCCAGATCACCTTCCCGGTGACCGGCGGTGTCATCGACCCGTCGAACGCCGCGGGCCGGATCGCCCACTCGGGCGGGCTCGCCTTCTCCTCGCGCGGCACCACGGTGCGCGCGACGAACTTCCTCATCCAGACCAACGCCCGGCGCCCCGTGCTGACCGCGCAGGTCGGCGCCGCCCGAGTGCCGCTTCTGAACCTCGACCTGTCGAAGGCGGCCGTGCTGCGCCGCGGCGCCGGCAACGTCGAGACATGGGCGGTTCGTGTCAACACCACCCTCCACCCGACCGCCGCGCGCGCCCTGTCGGCCGCCTTCCACACCACGATCCCCGCCGGCGTGCGCATCGGCCGAGCCGACGTGCGCACCAAGCCCGCCCAGCTCGCGCTGCGCGGCGGGGCGACCACGCTGAACCTCGACCCGGGCACCGCCGCCGCGCTGACCTCGCTCGGCGTCGCGCCGTCGGTCATCAGCCCCGGCAGCGCCTCGGCCGCGGGCCTCGCGTTCCCGGTGACCGCGGGCCGGGTCGCGGTCGGCACCTTCGTCGGCCGGATCTCCCACTCGGGGGGCATCGCCCTGACCGCCGGCGCCACCCGCGTCGAGCTGAAGAACTTCGTGATCATCGTCTCCGGCACGCCGCGCCTCAGCGCGCAGGTCGGCGACAGCTCCACCCGCGTCGACCTGAACCTCGACCTGTCGGGCATTCGCGCCGGCGTGTCGAACCGCACCGCGGTGGTGCGGGACGCGAAGGTGTCGCTGTCGGCGGAGGCCGCCGCGGCCCTGAACGCCGCCTTCGGCGTGAGCGCCCTCACCGAGGACCTGCCGCTCGGCGTCGCGGACGTCCGCGCGAAGGTTCTCTAGCACTCTCCGCGACCACTCCGGGCGCCCCGCGGGGCGCCCGGAGACGGTCCGCGGCGGCCGGCCGGCGCTAGG
>JBKHVQ010000025.1:0-4949 GCA_046569985.1 Thermoleophilia bacterium
CCCCGCATCGCAGCCCGAACGCGACACCGTGTGGGAGGAGGTGCGCGGACGGCTCCACGCGACGCTGAACGATCAGACCTTCACGTTCGCGTTCGCCGGAGCGCGCGCGGTGGAGCTGACCCCCGAGCGCCTCGTGCTCGCGGTCGAGACGGAACTGCTGCGCCAGTGGATCCGCCAGCGTTACCTGCCGCTGGTGCGCGACGCGCTGTTCGAGGTCTGCAACGCCGACCTCGAGGTCGATGTCATCGTGCAGAGCCCGGACGCCGCCGAGGCCGGACCGGATGGTGCCCGCCCCACCCCGCAGGCCCCGCCCGCACCGACCCTCCCGCCTCGGCGACCGCGGGGGCTGCAGCCCCGCTTCACCTTCGAGGCGTTCGTGACCGGCCCCTCGAACCGCTTCGCGCAGGCGGCCGCCCTGGCGGTGGCCGAAGCCCCGGCGCGCGCTTACAACCCGTTTTTCGTCTACGGCGGGGTCGGGCTCGGCAAGACGCACCTCCTGCACGCGATCGGGCACTTCGTGGCGGCGAACCATCCGGAGCTGGCCCTCACCTACGTGTCGGTGGAGACCTTCACCAACGAGTTCATCAACGCCCTGCGCGACGGCGGGATCAACTCGTTCAAGGACCGTTACCGCAACACGGACATCCTCCTGATCGACGACATCCAGTCGCTCGCCGGCCGCGAGCAGACCCAGGAGGAGTTCTTCCACACCTTCAACGCCCTGCACGACAGCGGCAAGCAGATCGTGATCTCGTCCGACCGGCCCCCGAAGGCCATCGCCACCCTCGAGGACCGCCTCCGCAGCCGGTTCGAGATGGGCCTCATCACCGACGTTCAGCCACCCGACCTCGAGACGCGCATCGCCATCCTCCAGAAGCGCGTGCGCGCCGACGGCTACGAGATCCATGATCCGGAGGTGCTGCCCTTCATCGCCACCCGCGTATCGACGAACGTGCGCGCCCTGGAGGGCGCCCTGACCCGGGTGGTCGCCCACGGATCCATCGCGGGCAAGCGCATCACCGTCGAGCTGGCCGACGAGGTGCTCAAGGACCTCTTCCCGGCGGGCGAGGGCGGGGTGCGCATCGAGGTGGTCCAGAGCGAGGTCTGCCGCTACTACGGCGTGACGATGGACGAACTGCTCAGCGACAAGCGCACGCGGCGGATCGTCGGCCCGCGCCAGGTCGCCATGTACCTCAGCCGCGAACTCACCGAGGCGTCACTGCCGGCCATCGGGCGGGCCTTCGGTGGCCGCGATCACACCACCGTGATGTACGCGGTGCAGAAGATCACCGACCAGATGTCCGGCGAGGGCGAGGTCCTGACGGCGGTCCAGACGCTCACGACGCGCCTGACGGGGCGGAATCCCGATTCCTGATCGCACCGGTGCAGAGGGCGTGGCACGCGTCCACATCCTCCACGGCGTGCCGGTCCGTCCCGCCATCGCCGCGGAAAGTGTGGAGCGATCGCACCGCGGAACCCCGGTTACCCACCGGCTCGCCAACAGGTGAAAGTGGGCGATATGCAGGTTATTTCTCCCTTATCCCCCTCGTCCACACCCCTTACTACGACGTCCATGACCCTTATCTCTTCTTTTTCTCAAAGAACCAATGGGCCGGTGGTGTGGGTGGAGAGCCGCAACGCCCTGACACCCCCACGGCCGTGGTCGATCGGTTAGGGTCGCTGTCGTGCGCCTGACCTCCCAGAAGGACGACCTGGCCACCGCCCTCACGGTGGCCGGACGGATCGCCTCGGCCAAGAGCACCATCCAGGTCCTCTCCCATGTGCTGGTCAGGGCCGACGAGGGCCGGTGCGAGGTGGCGGCGACCGACATGGAGATGTCGCTGCGCGTACCCCTGGAGGCCGCCGTCGAGGAGCCCGGTGCGGTCGTGCTGCCCCGGCTGGCCGGCGACATCGTCCGCAGCATGGCGCCCGGGGCGGTCACCATCGACCACCGCGCGAACGAGGGCGTGGTCGGCCTGTCGGGAAGCGGCTCGTCGTTCTCCCTGAACTGCCTCCAGGCGGAGGACTTCCCCGAGTTGCCCTCCGACGAGGGCGAGGGGATCACCGTGCCGGCGGGAATCCTGGTCGACGCGATCGACCGCGTCGCCCGTGCCGCCTCGCGCGACGAGACCCGTCCGGTCCTCACCGGCGTCCATGTCCGGATCGCCGCCGACGGGCTCACGATGGTCGCAACCGACTCGTACCGGCTCGCCGTGGCGACCTCGCCGCTCGAGAACCCGCCGGCCGACCCGCGCGAGGCGATCATCCCCGCCCGGGCGCTGTCCGAGGTGTCCCGCCTGGTCGGCATCGCCAAGGTCGACGAGGTCACGATCGTCCTCAGCGAGACCCGCGCGTTGCTGCGCATCGGCGACATCCGCCTGAGCAGCCGCATCATCGACGGCCAGTTCCCGGATCACCGCCAGCTGGTGCCCGACGCCTTCGAGCACGATGTCACCTTCGATCGCGCCGAGCTGATCGCCGTCCTCGGGCGCATCGCCGTGCTTGCGCAACGCAACACCCCGGTGCGGCTCGCCTTCTCGGAGGGGACCGTGAGCGTCTCCGCGGTCAGCGATCAGGTCGGCGAGGGACACGAGTCGATCCCGGTCGCGTTCGCGGGCGATCCACTCGAGATGGGCTTCAACGTGGAGTTCCTGCGGGCGGGCGTCGAGAGCGTGCGCGGCGACGAGCTGCGGCTGGGCCTCATCAGCCCGCTGCGCCCGGGCCTGCTGCGCGGCGAGAGCGATGACTTCCGTTATCTGCTCATGCCGATCAGGCTCAACGGCTAGCCCGCCGCCGCGGCGGCAACGGGCGCGGTGAGCGGCGCGACCCGTGATGACGCGCACGTGGTGCGCCGGCTCGAGGTCTCCGACCTGCGCGCCTGGCACCGCGGCGCTCTTGATCTGCCGGCGGGTCTGGTCGTGATCACCGGGCCGAACGGGGCCGGCAAGACATCACTGATCGAGGCGATCGTGTTCGGCTGCCTCGGCGTCTCGCCGCGCACCTCCCGCGAGGGCGAACTGGTGCGCGCCGGCGCGGAGGCGGCCCACGTGCGCCTGGTCCTCGACGGCCCGGCGGGCACCGTGGAGCGCGAGATCGGTTTCTCACCGGGGCGGGGACGGCGCCTGCGGCTCGACGGGGTGCCTGTGCGCTCCCTCGCCGAGTGGCGGGCACGGGTGGTGCTGGTCTTCCTCCCGGAGGAGCTGCGGGCGGTGAAGGGCCCGCCCGCCGCGCGGCGACGGGCGCTCGACCGCGTGCTGGAGGCCGCCGAGCCGGGTTACGCCGTCGCGCTCGCCGACTACCAGCGGGCGATGGCCCAGCGCAACGCGCTGCTGCGCCGCATCCGTTCGGGCGAGGCCGACGAGGCGGCGATCGGCGTGTGGGAGGAGACCATGGCGGGGCGCGGGGCGCTCGTCGCCCGGGTCCGGGGAGCCGGAGTGGAGGCGCTCGCGCCGGGGTTCGCGCGCTGGCTGGAGGAACTCGGTGGCGGCCCGGAGGGGGAACTGCGCCTGGAGCCGTCACCGGACGACCGGCCGGAGGGCGGCGACGATGCGGTGGCGCTCGCGCTGAAGGAGATGTGGCGCGCCCGCCGCCCGCGGGAGATCCAGGCCGCCCAGACGCTGTCGGGTCCCCACCGCGACGACCTCTGGATCGGGGCCGGCGGCGCCGACCTGCGACGCGTCGGCAGTCAGGGGGAGCAGCGCACCGCGGCCCTCGCATTGCTGCTCGCGGCCCGCGACCACTTGCGCGCGCGCGGGCCGCGGCCCATCCTGCTGCTGGATGACGTCCTCAGCGAACTGGACCCCGAGCGCCGGCGACGGCTGCTGGATGCCGTGCGCGACGGCGGGCAGACGATCGTGACCAGCGCCGATCCGGCCGTGACCGAGGGCCTCAGCGCGCCGCCCGACGCGGTGCTGCGGGTGCGCGGAGGCGCGCATGTCGGGTGAACGCCACCGTCCGCGTATGCGCCGCCGGCGCCGCCGCGACCCGCGGGCGGCAGGCGACATGGTGGGGCGTTTCCGCGCCGGCGGGTCGGCGATGGGGGGGCCCGCGAGCGGGATGGCGCCACTGGTGGCCGTGTGGTCGCAGGTCGTCGGCGACACCGGGGCCCGTCACAGCGAACCGGTGCGCCGCAGCCGCGCCGGAGTGGTGACGGTCGCCTGCTCGAGCGCCGCCTGGGCGCAGGAACTGTCGGCCCGCCGGGAGGAACTGCTGGAGCGCCTGCGGGCCGCGTCGCCGCGGGCCGAGGTGAGCGGCCTGCGCTTCGCCGTGGCCGACCACGTGGCCGGCGCGGCCGCCCGGATCGCGGCCCCGCCCCCTCCTCGGCCGGTCCCGGCGCCGGCGCCGGCCGATCGCGCCACGGGGGCGCGCGCGGCCGACGGCATCGGCGACGAGCGCATACGCGAGCTCATCGCCCGGCTCGCCGCGACGGCCTCCGCGCGCAACGCCGGCCGCTGAGCGCCCACGTCGGGCGGCGCACGGCCGAAGCAGACAAAAAAACCCTGCAAAACGCGATTTCACGGCCGTTACCGGCCGAGCCTCGATGCTAGACTTGAGCACCCGTTCTCAGGAGGAACGTGAGCGATCCTGCGCCTGACACCGCGTCGGTGACTACCCAATACGACGCCGGGGACATCACGGTCCTCGAGGGCCTGGAGGCGGTACGCCGCCGACCGGGCATGTACATCGGGTCCACCGGACCCCGCGGCCTTCACCACCTCGTGTATGAGGTCGTCGACAACAGCGTCGACGAGGCGCTGGCAGGGCACTGCGACCGGGTGGAGATCACCCTCAACCCGGACGGATCCTGCACCGTCGCCGACAACGGGCGCGGCATACCCGTTGCCGCCATGGCCGACCAGGGCGGCAAGAGCGCCCTGGAGGTCGTCCTCACCGTCCTCCACGCGGGCGGCAAGTTCGGCGGCGAGGGCTACAAGGTGTCCGGCGGGCTG
>JBKHVQ010000026.1:0-2355 GCA_046569985.1 Thermoleophilia bacterium
CCTCACCCCCATGGCAATCTGTCGTCCGACATCGTTGGGCGTGACATCTGTCGTCACTGGCGCGCACCGGGGGCCGGAGCGCGGGGTTCGGTGCTATCACCGTCGGTCAACGTCGCAGCGCCTTCCACCAGCGACCACGAGGATCACGGTGACCGACCACCCCGCTCCGCCCCACGGCCGATCGGCACGACTGCGCGGATGGCTGCTCGCGTTCACCGTCGCGGTGATGGCCGCGCTGGCCCCGGTCGCCGTCGCGGCAGAGGATGTCGTGCCCGCCCCCCCGGACGCCGTCACCGCCCCCCTGGGGCTCGACACCCCGCCCGCGGTGGTGCCGTACGCGGAGCTCGTCGCGGCAGCCGACGCGCGTTCCCTCAACGCGGCGGTCGTCGACACGAGCAACTACTGGGTGGCCGCGACCGACCGGGGCGGGAACCTCATCGCCGCCGAGATCCCCCGCCCCGAGCGCGGATCCGAGTTCGCGATCGCCGCGGGCGCGACGCCGGCCGCGACGGCCGGCGGGCCCACCGTCTTCGAACTGGCCGACCGGCTGCGCGAGGACGGCGTGGCCGTGATCACCCCCGATGCGGGCGACCCGTCGGGCGCGGGCGGCAGCCGCTTTTTCACCACGCCGCTGATCATCGCCTTCGGCGGGGCGCTGTTCATCCTCACGATCATCTTCTTCCGGCGCCGCATGACCGGCGGCGGCGGGCGCCCGAGCGCCGCGTCGCACGGGCGCATCCGCAAGAACGCCCTCGTGACCGCGCCCGCCCAGCGGTTCGCCGATGTCGCCGGATGCGACGAGGCCGTCGAGGAACTGCGCGAGATCGTCGTGTTCCTCAAGGAGCCCGAGCGCTTCAGCAGGGTCGGGGCGAGGATGCCGCGCGGGGTCGTGCTCCACGGCCCCCCGGGAACCGGGAAGACCCTTCTCGCCAAGGCCGTCGCCGGCGAGTCGGGTGTCCCCTTCTTCGCGCTGTCCGGCTCCGACTTCGTGGACACCTTCGTCGGCGTCGGCGCGGCCCGCGTGCGCGACCTGTTCGCCCAGGCGCGCCAGGGGGAAGAGGGCGCCATCATCTTCTTCGACGAGATCGACGCGATCGGCCGCGCGCGCGGCGGCGGGGGAACCGGGGCGGACTCCGAGCGCGAGGGCACCCTCAACCAGCTCCTGGTCGAGCTCGACGGCTTCGGTGCCCGCGATCGCATCGTGGTCATCGCCGCCACCAACCGGCTCGACACCCTCGACCCGGCGCTGTTGCGGCCCGGCCGCTTCGACCGCCGGGTCCAGGTGGGCCTGCCCGCGGAGAGGGGCCGCCTGGAGATCCTGCGCGTGCACTCTGCGGGCATGCCCATCGCGGACCCGGCCTCGCTGGAGACGCTCGCACGGCTCACCGCGGGCTTCGCGGGGGCGGATCTGGCGAACGTGGTGAACGAGGCCGCGATCATGGCGGCCCGCGACGGCCGGGAGACGATCCTGGCCTCCGATCTCGACGAGGGCATGCTGCGCGCCATCGCCGGCCCCCAGCGCAACGACCGGCGCATCGCAGACGGCGAGCTGGAGGTGATCGCCTGGCACGAGGCCGGCCACGCTCTCGCCGCCGAGCTCTGCCCCACCCACGCGCGCACCCAGCGGGTCACCATCCTCTCGCGGGGCGACACCGGCGGGCTGGCCCTCTACGGCACCGAGGACCGCGCCCTCACCTCCCAGCAGCAGCTGCACGAGCGGATGCTGGTCGCAATGGCCGGCCGCGCCGCCGAGGAGCTCCGCTTCGGCAGCATCTCCTCAGGTGCCGCGAACGACATCGAGATGGTCAACCGCATGGCGCGCGAAGCGGTGGAGCGCCTGGGCTTCTCGCCCGAGGTCGGGCAGATCGTCTCGGCCGCCGGGGTCCACCAGATCCCCCTGTCCGGCGAGACGCGCACCACCATCGACCGCGAGGTCGGGCGCCTGGTCGACGCCGCCTACGCCGACGCGCTGGCGCTGCTCGGGGATCACCGCGACGAACTCGACGCCCTCGGCGCCGCGCTGATCGAGCGCGAACAGCTCGACCGCGCGGACATCGAGGACATCCTCCACGCGGTCAGCGCGGGGGGGCGGCGCCTGCCGGCCGATGCCGGGCGCCTGCCCGGCCGCCAGGACGCGCCGGTCGCGGTGGCCGTCGCCGAGCCCTCCGCCGAGGTGCGCACGCAGGAGGCACCCGCCGCGGCGGAGGATCCGGAGGCGGCCGGCCCGCAGCGCCGTCGGCCGGCCCGCCTCCGTGTGCTCGCCGGGCTCGCGGGTTCGGCCGGGCGTCCGCGTGGCGCCCTGCGACGCGCCGGGGGACTCGTGGCGGCGGCAGGGACCCGCGGGACCCCGGGGGC
>JBKHVQ010000027.1:0-5815 GCA_046569985.1 Thermoleophilia bacterium
GTATCGGGGCGGCCGGTCCGTGGGACGAGGCTGCGGCCACCGCCCTCTGCCGAGCGGTGACCGGCGCCGGCGACGCGATACTGGATGTCGCTCCCGGCTCCGTGGCCCAGCCCGCCATCGCCGCGGCCGGATCGACCCTGCTCGTGTGCCCCCGCACGCTCCCGGCGGTGCGGCGCGCCGCGCGCGTCGTCGCGGGGCTGCGCCGATCCGGCGCCGGCGAGCATCTGGCACTCGTCGCCGTCCGCTCCCGCGGCGGTGAGGTGAGCGCGCGGGCACTGCGGCGTGCCATCGGCGTGAACGTGGTCGCCGAGCTGCCCTGGAGCGAAGGGGAGGCGCGCGCGATCGCTTCCGGGTCATGGCCATCGGGTCGCCGCCGCCCCCTCGCCGACGCCCTCGGGCGGCTGGCCGAGGTCATCCCGTGACGGTCGCAGGCGTGGCCGTCGACCCTCACCTGGTCGAGCGACTGCGCGCCCGCGCGGCGCGCCACCCGCGCATCGCGGCCGGCGAGGTCGGCCGCGACGCCCTCGCGGCCGTCATCGACGATCTGCTCGACGACGACCGGGTCATCCTCGGCGCGGCCGACCGGGACGCCCTGGTGAGCGCGGTGGTCGATGAGGCCATCGGCCTCGGGCCCCTGGAGCGGCTGCTGCGCGACGGAGCGGTCACCGAGATCATGGTGGTCGGCCCCGAGCGCATCTTCGTCGAACGTGGGGGGCGCATCGAACAGGCCCCGGTGCGCTTCCACGACGAGGGCCACCTGCTCCATGTGATCGACCGCATCCTGGCGCCGCTCGGCCGGCGGATCGACGAGGCGAGCCCCATGGTCGACGCGCGCCTGCCCGACGGTTCGCGCGTCAATGCCGTGATCAGGCCGCTGGCGCTCGACGGCCCGGCGTTGACCATCCGCCGTTTCGCTCCGGAGCCGCTCGGCATGGACGACCTCCTGCGACTGGGCACCATCGACGCGCGCCTGCATGAGCTACTGCGCGCGGCGGTGCGGGCCCGGCGCAATGTCCTCGTGACCGGCGGCACCGGCAGCGGCAAGACCACGACGCTCGCGGCGCTGGCGGCCCTGATACCGCCGGCGGAGCGGGTGGTCACGATCGAGGACGCCGCCGAGCTGCGCATCCCGCTTCCCCACGTGGTGCGCCTGGAGAGCCGCCCGCCGTCGCTTGAGGGGCGCGGCGCCGTCCCGATCCGCGCCCTGGTGCGCAACGCCCTGCGCATGCGTCCCGACCGGATCATCGTCGGGGAGGTCAGGGGAGGGGAGACCCTCGACATGCTCGCCGCGATGAGCACCGGCCATGAGGGGTCGCTGTCGACCCTCCACGCATCGTCACCCGCGGACGCTCTGCTGCGGGTCCAGACGCTCGCCCTGATGGGAGACGTCGACCTGCCCTACCGGGCGGTGGGCGACCAGGTGGGAAGCGCCCTCGACCTGATCGTGCATCAGGCGCGCCGGCCCGACGGGAGGCGCGCCGTCGTCGAGGTCGCCGCGGTGGCCCCCGGCCCGGACGGACCGCGCGCCCTCACCCTGGTGCATCGCCGCCGCGGCGCCTCCGGCGACGGCCTGGTGTGGAACGCGGCCGCCGCCGACTGGATGCGGCGGGCGCGTTCCGACGCGGGACCGGACGCCGATGCGGACGGCCCCGGGGAGGGCGAGACGTGAACCCGCCCTCGCTCGCGCTGACCGCCGGCATCTCCGCGGTGCTGGTCACCCCCGGAGTCGCCGGGCTGCTCGGCGCGCGCGACAGGCGGCCCGTGCCCCCTCGCGCCGAGGCGGCACGCGGGCCAGGGCCCGTGGCGCGCCACCCCTGGGGACGCGCCCTCGGCGATCGCCTGCGCCGTGGCGGCATCCCCCTGGGCCCGGGTGCCTTCGTGGCCGTGGTCGCGGGCGCGGCTGTCGCGGCCGCGCTCGCGTGCGTGGTCGTCGTCGGTCTGCCGATGGTCGCGCCCGCGGCGGCGGGATGCGTCGTCGTCTCCGCCGCGGCGGCGGGGCGCGCCGGCGACGGCCGTCGCCTGGCGCGCATCGAGGCCCAGCTCCCCCAGGTGGCCCACGCCCTCGCCGCCGCGCTCGGGGCGGGCCTGTCGCTGCGCCAGGCGCTTGCCCGCGTGGCCCGCGACGCGCCCGACCCGGTCGCCGTGGAACTTCGCATCGCCGTCGACGAGCTGGCTCTCGGCGCGCGCATCGAGAGCGCCCTGACGGGTCTGACCGCCCGACTGCCCTCGCGGGACGCGCGCGTGATGGTCACCGCGATCCTGGTGCAGCGGCGCACCGGCGGGAATCTCGCGCGGGCTCTCGCGCTGCTCGCCGAGCGGCTCGATGAGCGCGGGCGGCTCGAGCGCGAGCTGCGCGGCGCCACCGCGCAGGCGCGCCTCACAGCCTGGCTCGTTGCCGCGCTACCCGTGGGCGCGGGGCTGATGACGGAGGTCGCCGCGCCGGGAACGCTGCAGCGGACGCTCGGGGCGCCTCCGGGAAGCGTCCTGGTCGTCGTCTCCGCGGCGCTCTACTCGGCGGGCGTGGTCTGGGTGCGGCGCATCGGCCGCGTCGAGGCCTGATCGTGCCCGCGCACCCACTCCTCCTGTGGGCCGCGGCGCTCGCATGCGCGGTCATGGCCCTCCGGGCACGGAGGGCCCCGCGCGCCACCGCGGATGGCGCCGTCGAGGCGGGTGTCCCGGCTGCCATGCGGTGGGCGATGCGGGTGCCGGCGCCCGGCGCGCTGCACCGGCATGCCCACCGCCGGGCCGATGCCGGTCTCATCGCGGCCGCGGGGCTGGAGGGGCGGCTCGCACCCGACGCCATGGCCGCCGCGCGCGCCGGATGCGCTGTCGCCGCCGGTCTGGCCGCGGCGCCCCTCCTGATCGCGGGGCCGCTCGCGGCGGTGGCGCTCGTCGCCGCCGCGGGGACCGCCGCCGCGGCCCCCGGGCACTGGCTCAGCACCAGGGCTTCCCGGCGTCGGGCCGCCCTCGTGCGTGAATTGCCCGACCTGATGGACCTTCTGGGAATCTGCGTCGAGGCGGGAATGGCCCTCGATCCGGCCCTCGCCCTGTCGGCCGAGCGCCTCGGCGGGACCGTCGGGGAGGAGGTCGGGCGCCTGCTGGGCGACCTGCGCTTCGGCATGCCGCGGGCGGCGGCCTACCGGGCGATGGTCGAGCGCATGGAGGTCCCCGAGCTGACGCAGGCCGTCGCCGCCCTGTTGCAGGCCGACGAACTCGGCACGCCCCTGTCGGGCGCCCTGGCGGGCCAGGCCGCCGCGCTGCGCTCATCGCGAAGGCAGGCCGCCCGCGATCGCGCGGCGAGGGCGGCGCCGAAGATCCAGCTGGTCGTCGCGCTGCTGATGGTCCCGGCGGTCCTGATCCTCGTGCTCGGCGTTCTGATCATCGAGCTCTCGCGCCAGGTGGGCGCGGTCGTCGGGGGGTGAGCGTGCGAACCCGGACGGACGAGGGGGCCGCTCTCATCGAGTACATCGGCGCGGTCGTGGCGGTGGGTGTCCTGATGCTGGCCCTCGTCGCCGTGCGCGAGCACCGCCCGGAGCGCCGCCCGCCGATCGACCCGGTCGCGCACCTCGTCGCGCCGCTCCCGCCATCGGCCGTGCGTCGCCCTCGCCCCGCGGCCCGCGTGCGCCCCGCCCGCCCGGGCCGCGTCCGTCCACGCCGGCCGCCGCGTCCACGTCCCACGGTCATGGCGCCGACCTGGGCCGTGGGATGGTGAGCCTGCCTATCGCTCCCGGATCGTGGCGAGCGGCTGGTCGACGCGCTCCAGGTGCACGCCGATGCCGTCGCGGCCGACCTCCAGCCACGCCCAGCGCGGAAAGAGGTCGCCATCCATCGCCTCCCCCACGGCGCCGGGGTTCACGAACAGGCAGTCGCCGGCCCGGCGCACCATCTGACGGTGCACGTGGCCCATGACGATCACCTCGGCGCCGGCCTCGCGGGCGAGCGCATCGAGCTCCTCGTCGGGACTCTCCGGGGTCACGGCGTCGCGCGGATCGGTGGGGCTGCCGTGCATCACCGCCACCCGCACCCCGCCCACCTCGACGCGCGCGACCATCGGCAGCGCCGCCAGGAAGGCGATGTCGTCGGGCGCAAGGCGCGCGCTGGTCCACGAACGCGACCCCTTGCGCTTGGTCTTCGGGTCGTCCGGCGACCGCGGCGGGCGCGTCGCGACCTTCTGGTCGGTGTTTCCCATCGTGCACGGCCAGCCCCGGCGCCGGATCTCGTCGATGCACTGCGCCGGCCACACGCCGCGCATCACGAGATCACCCGTGCACACGCCGTCCGTGATCCCGGCGGCATCAACGTCCGCCAGCACCGCCATCAAGGCCGGATAATTCGCGTGGATGTCGCCCAGCAGGGCCAGGCGGGCGCGCCTACCCATGGCGGTCGATCCCCAGGGCACCCTCGAGCCGCTGGCGGAAACGCTCACGCTTCAGGCGGCGCCACTCGTCCAGGAAGCGGTGGTAGAGATCGCCGCGCTCCTGGCGCCGGCGCACGATCAGCCCGTGCACGCCGACACGCTCATCCCCGCGCAGCCCCACGTCCAACCGTGCCCGGAACTCGCGGAACGAGCTCTCCGACGCACGCTTGCGCCCGCCCGTGCCCCCTGTCGCCGCCTCGGCCACGGTGCGCCGCAGCATCAGGTGCTCACGCTCGTCCAGCCATTCCAGGTGGTCCTGCAGCATCGGCACCTGCACATCCCGGTCGTGGATGTCGCCGAGCAGGTCCTGCATCGCCTTCACCTCGTCCAGGAACGGGGAGAGGTCGCTGTCGAACGCCACGCCGAAGATCTCCAGCAGATAACGCAGACGCTTGAACGCGATGCGCATGTCGTGCAGTTCGCGCACGTTCTCCGGGTCGGCGATGTACCCGTCGTAGGAGTAGACCTCCGCGATGCGCACCGCGAGGATGCGCCGCGCGTTCGGCCGCAGGCGGCGATCGGGGTCCAGGCCCTCCACGGGGCGTGGCCGGGCCATCAGGCGCTCACCGCTCGTCCTTCGGCGCCCGCGGGTGCAGGGACCTCAGGCCGACCCCCGTGTGCCGCTCGATGTAGCGGGTGAAGCGGCGCTCGAAGTCGTCCTCCTCCAACCGGGCGAACACCGCGGCGATGCGGGCATCCTCCTCGCCGCGGTTCTGGCGGTAGCGCGCCACAAGTCCCTCGATGCCGGCGCGCTCATCGGGACGCACATCGCCGAGCAGCCCCGTGAGCGCCTCGATCGCGACATCCAGGTCGCGCGCCTCGCCGAGGGTGTCGGTGATCTCCTTCACGCGCCGCAGATAGCGGTTGAACGACTTCGGCGGGAAGGCCGCCGCGAAAGCGTCCATCGCGGCCCGCAGCCGTCGCGACGAGACGCGCATCGCGTGGAGCTCCTCGATGTCCTCTCCGGCCATCGTGCCGTCGCGGTAACTCATCATCTCCGCCCACCGCGTGAGGATGATCCGCCCCGCCGCGTCGCGGAAACGGGCGGTGCCCCGCAGGCCGGGCACGGTCCACGCCTGGGCCATCAGACCCGGCTGTGGTCCGCGCGGTGCACCATCACCGATGCGCGCACCGCCGCCCGCAGCATCTTCCCCTGCCCGATCAGCGGCCAGTCGATGTCGAGCTCCATCCTCAGGTCGATCAACGCTCGCAGGACCGCATCGGCGTCGACCCCCTCGCCGGTGAGCTCTGCGACCTCCGCCAGCCAGCGCCTCTGCGCCTCCGACACCTGGGCGGTGATGCGGGCACGGGAGTCCTTGCGGCGCGTCGCGATCGTGTCGGGCCCCAGCCGCGCGTAGACACCCCCGTGACGCGGGGTGCGCTCAAGCATCCCCTGAT
>JBKHVQ010000028.1:0-13626 GCA_046569985.1 Thermoleophilia bacterium
GCGACCGCCTGCGTGAGCGCGGGCCGGAGGGCTTCGCGCGCTGGATGCGCGACAAGCAGCGCCTCCTGATCACCGACACCACCTTCCGCGACGCCCACCAGTCGCTCCTCGCCACGCGGATGCGCACCCATGACCTGGTCGCGCCGGTCGCCCACTACGCCCATTCCCTGCCCGAGCTGCTCTCGCTCGAGGCGTGGGGAGGGGCGACCTTCGACGTGGCGATGCGCTTCCTGCGCGAGGACCCCTGGGAGCGACTCGCGCAGATCCGCGAGGCCGCGCCGAACATCCTTCTTCAGATGCTGCTGCGCGGCTCCAACGCGGTCGGCTACACGAACTACCCCGACAACGTGGTCCGCCACTTCGTGGCCCAGGCCGCCGACGCGGGCATCGACCTGTTCCGCGTCTTCGACAGCCTGAACTGGGTCGACAACATGCGCGTCGCGATGGACGCCGTCCTCGAGTCGGGGGCCCTCTGCGAGGCCGCCATCTGCTACACGGGCGACCTCACGGACCCCTCCCGCACCAAGTACGACCTCCGCTACTACCTCGACATGGCGCGCCGGCTCGAGGACGCCGGCGCGCACATCCTCGCCATCAAGGACATGGCGGGGCTCTGCAAGCCCGAGGCGGCGCGGACGCTCGTGACCGCGCTGCGCGAGGAGGTGGGCCTGCCGGTCCACTTCCACACCCACGACACCAGCGGCATCGCCGCCGCGAGCGTGCTGGCCGCGGCGGAGGCAGGAGTCGACGCCGTCGACCTCGCGATGGACCCGATGAGCGGCCTCACCTCCCAGCCCAACCTCGGCTCGGTGGTGGAGGCCATGCGCGGCGGGCCCCGCGACACCGGCCTCTCCCGGGACGCGCTGGCGCACGCCGCGACCTACTGGGACACGGCCCGCGGCCACTACGCCGGATTCGAGTCGGACATGCGCTCCGGCGCCGCCGAGGTCTACGAGCACGGCATGCCCGGGGGGCAGTACACCAACCTGCGCCAGCAGGCGCGGGCGCTCGGCATCGAGGCGCGCTGGCGCGAGGTCGCCGAGGCGTACTCGGCGGTGAACCGCATGTTCGGGGACATCGTGAAGGTGACACCGACATCGAAGGTGGTGGGCGACCTCGCGGTGTTCATGGTCACCAACGACCTCACGCCGGAACAGATCCTCGACCCGGATCACGACATCGCCTTTCCCGACTCGGTCGTCGAGTACTTCCACGGGGACCTCGGCCAGCCGTACGGGGGCTTCCCGCAGGCGCTGCAGCGCAAGGTGCTGCGCGGCGCGGCCCCGCTGACGGAGCGCCCCGGCGCGAGCCTGCCGCCCGCCGACCTGGACGCGGTGCGGGCCGAGCTGGAGCGGCGCGTGCGCCGGCATGTCACCGAGCGCGAGCTGGCCTCGTACCTGATGTACCCGAAGGTGTTCGTCGACTTCGCCGAGCATCACCGCACCTACGGCGATGTGAGCGTGCTCTCCACTCCGGTGTTCTTCCACGGTCTTCTGCGCGACGAGGAACTGTTCACCGACATCGAGCGCGGCAAGACGCTGGTGATCCGCTTCCTGGCGGTGGGAGAGCCGGACGCCGACGGCCGGCGCACCGTCTTCTTCGAGCTGAACGGCCAGCCCCGGGAGGTCAAGATCACCGACCGCTCCCGGGCGCCCCGGGGGCCCGGCCGGCGCATGGCCGACGAGGCCGACGAGACCCACGTGCCCGCCCCGATGCCGGGCCTCGTGGTGGGCGTGTCCGTGCGCGCCGGCGACCGCGTGCAGCAGGGCGACCGCCTGCTCTCGATCGAGGCGATGAAGATGGAGACCGGCGTCTTCGCCGAGCGGGCGGGCGTGGTCGAGGAGGTCGTGGTCGCCCCGGGCGCCCAGGTCGAGACCAAGCAGCTCCTGATGGTGCTCGCCCCGTGAGCTTCATCAGCGGCCGCCTGCTCGCGCTCGCCGCGTTCCTCGCCCGGCGCTACGGGGTGAAGGCGGTCAGCTCGCTGGCCCGCAGCGCCAACGCGTGGCTGGCCGACCCGGCGAACGAGGCCGCCAAGCAGCAGCTGGTGGCGCAGCTGAGGGAGTGGTCGCGCGTCGCGTCCGGGGGCGCGTCGCGCACCGCCGCCGCGCTGGCCTGGCAGGTGGAGAAGCGCAAGGTGTCGACCGGGGCCTGGGAGCGCGACCTGATGGACCTGCGCTACGAGCTGCCGTCCCTGGAGCACGGCCCCATCCGCCAGGGCGCCGTACGCGCCTACGAGTCGCAGCTGCGCGCCGGGGTGCACCTCATCTCCGGTGCCCGCTCGCCCGAGCGCACCCGCGAGGAGGTGCTCGCCGCCCTGCGCGCCGAGGCGACGATGCTGCGGCGGGAGCGCCTCACCGACGATGAACGCGCGCGTCTTCTCGCCGCCACGGAGGCGGCGATCGCCGCCTGCTCGGCCATGTTCCGCGAGGCGGACGGAGCCGGCGCGCGACCACGCGGCCGCTGATCGCGCCGCGGGCACCGGCCGGGGGCCGGGCTATACTCCCCGGCGTGTTCGGACCCATCCTGACCGCGGCCGTCACGCCGTTCGACGCCTCCCTGCGCGTCGACGAGCCCGCCGCCGCCGCCCTCTTCACCCATCTGCTCCGGCATGGGTCGGACGGGCTCGTGGTGTCCGGGACCACGGGGGAGGCCTCCACCCTCACCGACGACGAGAAGCTGGCCCTGGTACGCATCGCGGTCCGCGAGTCGGGCGGCGCTCCCGTGGTGGCCGGGACCGGCAGCAACGACACCGCGCACTCGGTGCACCTCACCCGCGAGGCGGCCGCGCTCGGCGCGACCGCGGCGCTCGTCGTGACTCCGTATTACAACCGCCCGCCGCGGGCGGGCATCGTGGGCCATGTCGCGGCGATCGCCGAGGTCGGCCTGCCGGTGGTCCTCTACAACATCCCCGGGCGCACAACCGTGAACATGCCGCCCGACCTGCTCGCCGAGCTGGCCGGGATACCGAACGTGGTCGCGGTGAAGCAGGCGAACACCGACCTGGGGGAGGCGCGGCGCACCGTCGAGACCGTGCCGCTCGCCGTGTACGCCGGCAACGACGACATGTTCCTGCCGGTGATGGAGATGGGCGGCGTGGGCGTGATCTCGGTGGCCTCGCACCTGGTGGGCGAGCGGATGGCGGCGATCGCCGCCGCCGTCACCCGGGGTGACACCGACGAGGCGCGGCGCATGGACGGCGAGCTGGCCGACCTCTACGCCGCGCTGTTCGTCACCACCAACCCGATCCTGATCAAGGCCGCTCTCGAGATGACCGGAGCCATCCCGTCGGCGCGCATGCGCCTGCCGATGGTCGAGGCGACTCCGGTGCAGCGCGACATCCTGCGCACCGTCCTCGAGCGCCAGATCACCCTTTCCCGCGTGTGAACGACGGGCCGTCGGCGCGACACCGCGCGACGAGTCCGCACATGACCCGGCCCGCGCGCATCCGGACGGTCGTCCGGCCGCGCGCGCGCCGCGACAACTGAGGAGGACGCCATCGCGACCAACGCGACCGGCTCCGCCGTGCGGGTGATCCCGCTCGGCGGCGCAGGAGAGATCGGCAAGAACATGTACGCCATCGAACACGACGGGCGGATCGTCGTGATCGACTGCGGAATCACCTTCCCGAAGAACGAGCGCATGGGGGTGGACATCGTCCTCCCCGATTTCGGCTACCTCGCCGAGCGCGAGGGCGCCGTGGAGGCGCTCGTCCTGACCCACGGCCACGAGGACCACATCGGGGCGGTGCCGTTCCTGATCAAGGCCGTCGGGCAGATCCCGATCTACGGCCGCCGCTTCACCCTCGGGCTCGTGCGGCCCAAGCTGGAGGAGCACCGCCTGCTCGACAAGGCGCAGCTCATCGAGGTGCCCTACAACGAGCCGTTGCCGGTGGGGCCGTTCACGGCCGAGTTCATCCCGATGACCCACAGCACGCCCGACTGCGCCGCGATCGCGCTCGAGACCCCCGCGGGGCTCATCGTGCACACCGGGGACTTCGGTATCGAGCACGCCCCCGTCGGCGGCCGTCGCAGCGACCTGCCGGCATTCGCGCGCCTCGGCGACCGCGGGGTGCAGCTACTGCTCGCCGACTCGACGAACGCCGAGGAGGGGCCGTCATCGTCGGCCCTCCCGACCCGCGACGTGAAGAACGAGCTGACGAGCATCTTCGCCACGGCCCCGGGACGCGTGCTGGTGACGACGTTCTCCTCGCACATCCACCGGGTGCAGCAGGTGCTGGACGCGGCCTACGCCGACGGGCGCGTGGTCGCCCTCGTCGGCCGCTCCCTGACACGCAACGTGAATATCGCCTCGAACCTGGCCGACCCCTCCACGGGCCGCCCGTACCTGAACCCGCCGCCGGGGACCCTGGTGCGGCTGCGCGACCTCGACAGCCGGCCGCGGGACGAGCAGGTGGTCATCTGCACCGACAGCCAGGGCGAGCCGATGGCCGCTCTCAGCCGCATCGCGCGCGGTGAGCACAACCAGGTGACCCTGCATTCGACCGACACGGTGCTCTACTCGTCGAGCACCGTCCCCGGCAACGAGCTGGCCGTCAACGAGGTCCTGAACCGCCTGGTCCGCGCCGACGCGAGCTTCATCACAGAGCGCCAGAACCCGCGAGTCCATGTGTCGGGCCACGGGAGCGCCAGCGATCTGCTGCTGATGCTCGAGCTGCTGCGCCCGCGCTTCTTCGCGCCGATCCACGGCGAGCCGCGCCACCAGCGGGCGCACGCCCAGCTGGCCGCCGCGCTGGACATCACCGGCGACCGGGTCCACATCCTCGACAACGGCGACGTGCTGGAGCTCACCCCGGACGCCGCCACGCCGGCGGGCAGGGTGGAGGCCGGCCTCACCTACCTCGACCAGTCCGGGGGCGTGGACATCGCCGAGGGCGTCCTGCGCGACCGGCGCCACCTCGCCGACGACGGCATGGTGGTGATCGTGGTCCGAGTCGACTCGAGCCTGGGCACCCAGGTCGGCGAGGTCGAGGTGGTCACCCGCGGCTTCGGCGCGCGCGACGACGAGCAGGTCATCGAGGAGACGCGCCTGGCTGTGGAGCGCAGCCTCGCCGACTCGTCCCAGCAGCGCACGGTGGAGGTCGGGGTGCTGCAGCACCGCCTCCACGACGCCGCAGCCGGCCTGCTGCGAAAGCGCACCCAGCAGCGGCCGATGGTCATCCCGGTGATCCTCGAGGTCTGAGCCGGTCGGGCACCACCTGCGGGGCAGGAACGCGCCCCCCGACGGCCAAGACAACACGCGCGGGCCCGGTGCCCGCGCGTTGCCGTTCTCAGGAGGTGTCTCATCCCCGCTCAGGTCGCGCAGAAGCCCCGGCGCCAGTCGGGCCCCCCGCGGCAGCCCGCAGCCGCCCCCACCGATCCGCAGCGCCGCGAACTGCTCGGCCTCGGCCTGGTCGCCCTGGGCGTGTTGCTCGGGCTCGCGATCTTCGTCGGCTTCGGCGTGGGACCGGTGGGGGAGTGGCTCGACACCGGCACCCGCATGCTCGTCGGCCGTGCCGTGGCGATCATGCCGCTGGTGCTCGTCGCCGTCGGGATCGCCACGATCCTCGCGCACCCGCTGATGGCCGCCCAGCCGCTGCGGCTCGGGCTCATCATCGGCATGGAGGCGCTCCTGATCGCCCTCGCCGCCGGGCTGATGGGCTTCGGAGGCGCGGAGCGGGCGGGCTGGTTCGACCCGGAGACGATGCAGGGCCGCGGCGGCGTGCTCGGCGAAGCCGGCTACTGGGCCACCAGCCACACCGTCGGCAGCATCGGCACCGCCCTCCTGGTGATCGTCGGCCTGATCGCCGCGGTGCTGCTGATCACGGGTGCGTCACTGGGCCACGGGCTGCGCCGGAGCGGGCGGGGCGCGGCGGCCGCCTCGCGCAACGTGAGCCGGGGCGTCGCGACCGCGACGGTCACCGCGCTCCGCACCGCCGACCGCCTGCGCGAGCGGCCCGACGCGGGGGAGGCGCCCACGCTCGCCGGTCGCCGCCGCCCGCTCGCGGGTCGCAAGAACGCCCCCCTGGTGGATGGCGCCGACGCCTTCTCGGACCTCTTCGACGAGGCCGGCGACCTGCCGCCGTCGCCGGCCCTGGTGGCTGAGGCCCTGGAGGTGGACGAGCCGGCCGCTGGCAGCCCGTCTCACCCAGAGGTCCCCGCCGACGGCGCGTCCCCGCCCGCGGGCGCCGGGGATGACCAAGGGGCGGACCGAACTCGTCCCGGACGGCGCCCGGCGAGGGCGAGGATGCGGCCCCTCCCGGATGCCGATCACGGCGGCGCTGAACTCGCCCCCCTGTTCCGGCCCACCGACGAGCCGACGCCGGACGCCCAGGGCTATGTCTGCCCCTCGATCGGCCTCCTGACGCGCACCGGCGGCACCACCGAGCAGCCGCGCGAGGTGATCGAGCGCACCAGCCGCCTGCTGGAGGAGACGCTCGGGCACTTCGGCATCACGGCCAACGTGGCCGACACCACCAGCGGCCCGCGGGTGACGCGCTACGAACTCCAGCTCGCGCCGGGCACCAAGGTCGGCCGGATCACCTCCCTGCGCGACGACCTCGCATACGCCCTCGCGGCGCGCGAGGAATTGCGCATCCTGGCGCCGATCCCCGGCAAGCAGGCGGTGGGCGTCGAGGTGCCGAATCCCGAGGCCTCCCTCGTCACCCTCGGCGACATCACCCGGGAGTTCCCGGCGAGCGCCGGCCCGCTGATGGCCTGGCTCGGACTCGACCTGAGCGGCAAGCCCGTCTACATCGACCTGGCCAAGATGCCGCACCTGCTGATCGCCGGCTCGACCGGCACCGGCAAGAGCGTCTGCCTGAACAGCATCCTCGCCTCGATCCTCCTGCGATCCACGCCGGCCAACCTGCGCATGATCCTGATCGACCCGAAGAAGGTCGAGCTCAACCACTACGAGAGCATCCCTCACCTCCTGACGCCGGTCGTGACGAACATGAAGGACGCGTCCGCCGTCCTCGGGAACGTGGTGCGCGAGATGGAGAGCCGCTACGAGCTGATGGGGATGGCCCGCTCGCGCAACCTGCGCGACTGGAACGAGGTGCGCGAGGCGCAGGGGGAGACCCCGATCCCCACCATCCTCGTCGTCATCGACGAGCTGGCGGACCTGATGATGGTGTCCCCCGCCGAGGTGGAGGACTCGATCATCCGCCTCGCCCAGAAGAGCCGGGCCGTCGGCATACACCTGGTCCTCGCCACCCAGAGGCCCTCGGCCGACGTCATCACCGGCATGATCAAGGCGAACGTCCCCTCGCGCATCGCCTTCGCCGTCTCGTCCCAGGTCGACTCCCGGGTCATCCTCGACTCGGGGGGCGCCGAGTCGCTGCTCGGGCACGGCGACATGCTCTTCCGCCCGGTGGGCACCTCCCGGCTGCAGCGCCTCCAGGGCGCGTATGTCAGCGAGGAGGAGATCAAGGAGATCACCGACCACTGGCGCGGCCAGGGCAAGCCGGTCCTGCGCAGGGAACTGCTCGAGCGCGCGGAGCCCGAGGAGGACCCCCTCGATGTCGACGGCGACGACATGCTCGGGCGCGCCATCGAGATGGTCGTGCAGCAGGGGACCGCGTCGGTGTCGCTGCTCCAGCGGCGCCTCGGGGTCGGATACGCCCGCGCCGGGCGCCTGGTCGACTCGATGGAGCGCCTCGGCGTCGTCTCCGGCCACGAGGGCTCGAAGCCCCGCACGGTTCTGGTCGGCGAGGGGGACCTCGACCGGCTGCTGCGCCGCGCCCCGGCGGGGACCGATGAGAGCGAGGAGGTCCCCGCGGAGGAGTGACCGGCCCCCGCCGGCCGGACGACGGTTGCGCGAACGGCGGGAACTGGGCTAGGGTCCACCGCGATCGGGTGGTGCCCTCGCTCGGTCCCGCAACCATGTTCGAAATCGGAAACACACTCCGGGAGGCCCGCCTCCGTCGCGGACTGGACATCCTCCAGTGCGAGGCCGAGACGAAAATCCGGGCCAAGTACCTCCGCGCGATGGAGGAGGAGCAGTTCGACCTCATGCCCTCGCCCACGTATGTGCGCGGTTTCCTGCGCACATACGCGGACTTCCTCGACCTCGACGGGCAGCTCGTGCTCGACGAGTACGAGTCGCGGTTCGGCATGTACGAGATCGGCCCGGCCCCCGATTCGGAGCCGTGGCGCTCCGGTCCGCCGGGCCCCGCCCGGCCGCAGGGCTCCCGCGGGGCGGGTTTCGACCGGCGCCCGAGTGCGGGCGCGCGCACCCGGCGCCCCCCGCGCCGACGGCGCACCGAGCTGCGGCTTCTGTGGCTGGCGATCGGCGGCGTGATGGGTGTGGCGCTGCTGGTGTGGATGGGCGTGGGCGGCACCTCCGACGACTTCGGCCCGCTTCCCGGCGCCACCGCCTCCGGGGTCTCCACCAACGGCACCTCGGCGCCCGCCGCCACGGTCGACGACCCCGACACCTCGCTGCAGGAGGCCCCGGCCCGGAAGGCCCAGGCGCTGATCGTGCTCGAGGGGGTCGGTGACATCGGCTCCTGGGTCGCGGTTCGGGCGGGCGACGCCGACGGCCGCGTGGTGTGGGAGGACGTGCTCGGCCCCGGCCAGACACGCGAGTTCCGCATCCGCGAGTCGATCCACATCACCACCGGCAACCCCGCCGGGCTGGTCGTGACGATCGACGGCGCGACCGTGCCGCTCGAGGGCGCGACGGGGCGCTGGGTCCTCTCGGCCGACGGGGCCGACAGCGCCGAGTAGGCCGGCCCCCGTGGGGCCTCGCGCCGTCGTTCTCGTCACCGGGGACGAGGTTCTGCGCGGACGTGTGTCCGACCGCAACGGCGCCCACCTCGCCGCGTGGCTGGATTCCCGCGGCATCGGTGTCGAGGTCGTCACGATCATGGGCGACCGGCGCGAGGGGATCCGGGATGCGGTCGCATCGGCGGTGGGCCGCGGTGTCGACCTGGTCTGCCTCAGCGGAGGGCTCGGCCCGACGCACGATGATGTGACCATGGAGGCGGTCGCCCTGGCCGCGGGGAGGCCGCTCGAGGTCAACCCGACGGCGCTGGCGATGGTCGAGGCGCGCAGCCGAGGCATCTCGGTCGGTGCCGCGAGCGCGGAGGGGACGCGCCGCAAACAGGCCTCGCTTCCGTCCGGGGCCGCGGTCATCCCGCCGGCCGGCACCGCGCCCGGATGCGTCCTGTCCGTGGACGGCTCGGTCATCGTGGTGCTCCCGGGGCCGCCCTGGGAACTGCGGGCCATGTGGGACGCGGCGACCACCGACGAGCCGGCCCTCATCGCCCTGCTGGCGCGGGCGGCGCCCAGCCCCGAGCGCATCCTGCGCGTCCACGCCGTCGGCGAGTCCCGCCTGGTCGAGTTCCTCGAGAGCCCGGGCGCGCCGCCGACCGGCGCGCTCACCTTCGGCATCTGCGCCAAGGACGCCGAGCTCGAGCTGACCCTCCGGGGCGATCCCGCCGCCGCCGACGCCCTGCAGGAGCACCTGAGCGCCTCCCTCGGGAAGGCGCTTTTCAGCACCGACGGCACGACCGTCGACGCGCTGATCGCGACGCAACTGACCCGGCGCGGCGAGACGGTGGCGGTCGCCGAGTCCTGCACGGGTGGCGGGCTCGGGGCGCGTATGACCGCGGCGATGGGGGCATCCGATTTCATGCTGGGCGGCGTCGTCGCCTACGCGAACGACATCAAGCGCGACATCCTCGGGGTCGGCCAGGACCTCCTGGATCGCCACGGCGCGGTGTCGTCCGAGTGCGCGGCGGCGATGGCGGACGGCGCGCGGCGCCTGCTCGGCAGCACCTGGGCGCTGTCGGTGACCGGCATCGCCGGGCCCGGAGGCGGTGGGCCGGGCAAGCCCGTCGGCCTCGTCCACATCGGGCGCAGCGGCCCGACGGGGACCGTCACGCAGGAACACCACTTCCGCGGAGACCGCGAGGAGGTCCGCCGCCGATCGGTCGCCGCGGCCCTGCACCTGCTGAGGCGGGGCCTGGCGGACGCATAGCGCGTCCTCCCGCCGAACCGTCTCCTGTCCAGTGGCGCGGATGCGCGGGAGGCGTTCGCATCCGTCACGAACAGGTGTTCGCTTTCAGCCGAGCGGGCCACTAACATGGTCGATGTCAGCGGAGGGGCCCGTCACGGGCGCATCCACCGTGATGGAGTCCGCACCCGGCGCCCGAGGGAGGCCCGCATGGAGAAGAACGAGGCACTCAATTCGGCCATGTCGCAGATCGAGCGGCAGTTCGGCAAGGGCGCGATCATGCGCATGGGCGACGCCCCGCTGGCCGAGACCGAGGCGATCCCCACCGGCGCGCTCTCGCTGGACCTCGCGCTGGGCATCGGCGGCCTGCCACGCGGGCGCATCGTCGAGATCTTCGGCCCCGAGAGCTCGGGGAAGACCACGATGGTCTACCACCTCATCGCCGAGGCCCAGAAGCGGGGCGGCCTCGCGGCCTTCATCGACGCCGAGCACGCCATGGACCCGGTGTACGCCCGCAACATCGGCGTGAACGTCGACGAACTGCTGCTCTCCCAGCCCGACCACGGTGAGCAGGCGCTCGAGATCGCGGATCTCCTGGTGCGTTCCGCCGCCCTCGACGTGGTGGCCATCGACTCTGTCGCCGCGCTGGTGCCGAAGGCCGAGATCGAGGGCGAGATGGGTGACACCCACGTGGGTCTGCAGGCCCGCCTCATGTCGCAGGCGCTGCGCAAGCTGGCCGGCACGCTGAACCGCGCGGGGACCATCTGCATCTTCACCAACCAGCTCCGCGAGAAGATCGGCGTGATGTTCGGCTCGCCCGAGACCACCCCGGGCGGTCGCGCGCTGAAGTTCTACTCCTCGGTGCGCCTCGACATCCGCCGCATCGAGACCCTCAAGGAGGGTCAGGAGGCCGTCGGGAACCGGGCCCGCGTGAAGGTGGTGAAGAACAAGGTCGCACCGCCGTTCCGGCAGGCCGAATTCGACATCATCTACGGCGAGGGCATCTCCCACGAGGGCAACCTGCTCGACCTCGGCGTCGAACGCGGCTTGGTGCAGAAGAGCGGCGCCTACTTCTCGTTCAACGAGGAGCGACTGGGTCAGGGCCGCAACGCGGCACGTGCGTTCCTGCGCGAGCACCCGGATGTCGCGGCGATCCTCGAGGGGCGCATCCGAGTCGACGCCGGCTTGGACGGCGCCGCGGAGATGCTGGAGGTCGACCCGGAAACCGGCGAGGTGCGCGAGGACGAGCCGGTGCTCAGCGCGAAGTGACGATACGCCCGGGCCCGCCCCCGCGGGTGGGCCCGGGGTGGCCGCAACGTGTGGGCGGCCGGCCCGGGCTCCTCTAGACTCCTCGGTCGTGCGCTACCACCTCACCACCTTCGGCTGCCAGATGAACGAGCACGACTCCGAGCGGATGCGCGGCGTCCTCGAGCGGATCGGGTACACCCGCGCGGACGCGCGCGACGACGCGGACCTGATCCTCTTCAACACCTGCACCATCCGGGGCAGCGCCGACGAGCGCTTCCTGGGAAACCTGGGTGATGCCAAGCGCGTCAAGCGCGAGCGCCCCGACGCCATCGTGGCCGTCGGGGGCTGCTGGGCGCAGAGCCAGAAGCAGATGGTCTTCGAGGAGTTCCCGTTCGTCGACATCGCCTTCGGCCCGGGGGAGGTCTCGCGTCTCGGGGAACTGGTGGCCCGCGAGCGCCTCGACGCCGTCGGCGCCTTCTCGTTCGACGGCGCGTTCAGCGGCACCCTGCCGGCGGTGCGTGAACGCAGCCACCAGGCCTGGGTGCAGATCTCGGTGGGCTGCAACTGCGTGTGCGCCTACTGCATCGTGCCCGCGGTCCGAGGCCGCGAGCGCAGCCGCCCGCTCACCGAGGTCGTCGCCGAGGTCGAGGCCCTCGCGGCGGACGGTGTGGTCGAGGTCACGCTGCTCGGGCAGAACGTCAACTCGTACGGGCGCGACATCCCACGCCCGGAGCGCGCGACCTTCGCCGAGTTGCTGCGCGCGGTCGCGGCGGTCGAGGGCATCCGCCGAGTGCGCTACACCAGCCCGCATCCCAAGGACATGCGCGGGGATGTCATCGCGGCGATGGCGCAATGCCCCGAGGTCTGCGCTCACCTGCACCTGCCCGCCCAGTCCGGCAGCACGCGGGTGCTCAAGGCGATGCGCCGCACCTACAGCCGCGAGCGTTACCTGGAACTGGTCGCCCGGCTGCGGGACGCGATCCCCGACCTCTCGCTGACGACCGACCTGATCGTCGGGTTCCCCGGCGAGACGGAGGCGGACTTCGCCGACACGCTCTCGCTGGTCGAGGAGTGCCGCTACGACGGGGCGTACACGTTCCTCTACTCGCCGCGCCCCGGAACGGAGGCCGCCGAAGAGCTCGTGGACGATGTCGGCCCCGAGGCGAAGCGAGAGCGCATCACGCGCCTCGTCGAAGTGGTGCAGCGCACCGCCGCCGAGCGCGCCGCCCGCTTCGTGGGATCCACACGCGAGGTGCTCGTCGAGGGCCCCTCCCGCACCGATGCGACCCGCCTGCGCGGCCGGATCGAGCAGAACATCACGGTCAACTTCGCGGGTGATGCCCCGGCCGGCGCGCTGGTGCCGGTGCGTATCACCGGGAGCACCTCCACGACGCTCGCGGGGGAGCAGGCCGCCGTGCCCGCGGAGGCCACCGCCACACGATGAGCGGCGGGGCGCGCCGTCCCGCCCGGGTGCTCGCGGTGATGGGCCCGACGGCATCCGGCAAGAGCGCCGTGGCCCACGAGATCGCGCGCCGCATCGGCGGCGAGCTGGTGGTGGCGGACCCGTTCCAGCGCTACCGCGGCCTCGAGGTCGCCGCCGACACGCCCCGCCCCACCGAGCGCGACCAGGTGCCGCACCACTGCATCCTGGATCTGGGCCTCAGCGAGCGCTCCACCGCCGCCGGCTACGCGGAGCGAGCCCATCGGGCGATCGACGACATCCTCGCCAGGGGGCGCGTCCCGGTGGTCTCCGGGGGCACGGGCCTCTACGTGCGCGCCGCCCTCTGCGACCTCGGGTTCCCTCCCGAGCCATCCGATGCGGTGCGTGCGTGGGCGGAGGAACTGGCGCGGACGGAGCCCACGGCCGCCCTCGACGCCCTGGGCGCCCTGGATCCCGGACGCGCCGCGGCGATCGACCGCCGGAACCCCCGCCGGGTGGCCCGCGCCCTGGCGCTGGCGCGCGCCACGGGAGGTCCCGCCCCGGCCGGGGACGCGTTGTGGTCGCAGGAGACCCGCCACCCCACGCTCCTCCTCGCGCTCTCCCGCCCGAGAGGCGAACTCGACCGGCGTATCGCCGCACGCGTGCGGCGCGAACTCGACGACGGCCTCGTCGCCGAACTGGAGGCCGCGCTCGACAACACGCCGGAGCTCGCGCGGGAGCCCGCGCAGATCATCGGCATGCGCGAGATCGCCGCGATGCGTGCCGGGGAGCTCAGCGCCGACGACCTGCCGGCCCGCATCGAGGCGCGCACGCGCCGCCTGGCCCGCAAGCAGCTGACCTGGCTGCGCAAGACCCCGGGACTGGTCACCATAGACCTCGGGGAGCGGGCACCCGGGGATGTCGTCGACGAGATCCTGAACCTGTGGGAGGGCGGCTAGCGAACCTCAGTGCGCGTGGTGGTGATGCCCGGAGCCGTC
>JBKHVQ010000029.1:0-2325 GCA_046569985.1 Thermoleophilia bacterium
GGCGGCGCGGCGGCGCAGCAGTTCCTCGTCCACCCGGTACTTGAAGACCTTCCGCCCGTCGAGGAGGCCCACCGGTATCTCCTGCCGCCAGCGTGCCTCCAGCTCGGCGTCGCCGTCGATGTGGACCCAGCTCACCTCGATCCCCAGTTCGGGTGCCAGCCGGTCGAGCACGGCGCGCGCGTCGTCGCACAGGCAGCACCCGGAGGCGGTGTAGACGACCAGTTCGCGGGCCTGACCCACCTATCCCACCGCCCGCCTGCCCCAGCGGATCCAGGCCAGGCCGACGAACGGCAACACGAGCGGGACGAAGCCGTAGCCGATGCCGAAGTCCGACCAGACCGTCGCCTCCGGGAAGCGCTCGGGGGCGACGATGCTCCAGGTGCCCACCACCAGAACCCCCGCCATCTCGATCAGTACCGCCGCCAGCGCGACCCGGTCCCCCACCGCCCCCGGGTTCGCGAAGGCGATCGCCGCGACCAGGTAGACCAAGGCGGCGAACGCCGACAGCCCGTAGGCAAGCGGCGCCTCGTCCCAGCCGCCGGCGATCTGCACCGCCGACCGGGCGCCCGCGGCGATCGCGAACAGGGCGTAGACCACGACCAGCACGCGCTGCTGGCCGGGCATCAGGAGCCCTCGTCCCAGGTCATGCCGAGCCGGCCGATCACCACGGCCAGCACCAGCGCCGTGATGCCCAGCATGAGGCTGTCCCAGCGGGTGCCGCCACGACGCGCGTACACCGCCACCGCCGGCAGCACGATCACGGAGGTCAGCAGGTAGCCGATCACGACCTCCGAGCGCTCCGGGCCGTCGCCGCGGGCGACGATCACCGAGGCGATCACCGCCTGCGCGATCAGCCCCGCCTCCAGGGCCAGCGTCCAGGCGAGCTGCCACCGCGCGGGGCCTCGCCCGCGGACGGTCGACCAGAAGCACACCGCCGCCAGGGCGAGCGCGTACGCGACGAGGATGATCACGAACGCGGGGATCACGCGCACGCACCACCGTCATGCCGGGGAGTGCCCACCCGGGCCGCGAACCGTCCAGCCATCGGCCGGGGATAGTACGGCCTGCGCCACCCGGCCGCGCCGAGCATCACCCGGTCGGATGACCTCCACCCGCACCGCGGGGCAGGTAGTGATCGGAGAACAGACGCGCGACCAGCTCGCCGCGACTCGACACGCCCGCCTTCTCGAAGATCGCCTTCAGGTGGTCGCGCACGGTGTGCGGAGACAGATGCAGACGGGAGGCGATCTCCCCCGTGCCCTCCCCGCGCGCCACCGCACTGGTGATCTCCTGCTCGCGTGCGGTGAAGCCGAGCGCCTCCGCGATGATCGGCGCCATCTCGGAGCCCTTCGCCGCCTCGATCATCACCGCGACCTCGCCGCCCCCGCCGGCGCCCGACAGGCACGACGCGTGCACCACCAGCCACAGGCCGTTCACCGCACGCACCCGCAGTCGGGCCTCCGGGATCACGTCACCGCCGCCCCCACCCGCCTCGTCGCGGTGACGCGCCGCCGCACGCGCGCGGTGCGCGACAGCGAGCAACTCGGTGTGCAGGTGAACGGGTGAGCCCACCCGGCCGGCGTACGGATCCGGCGAAAGCAATCGCAGCCAGGCCTCGGCCGCATCGTTCCTCAGCAGGACATGACCCGACTCGTCGAAGATCAGCATGCCGGGGGCCTCGGGCAGACCGGGCACGTGAGCCCGCTCGCGGTACGCGACCCGCCGCATGCCCTCCGCGACCACCGGGGCGACCTGGGACACCAACTCGACCTCGTCGCCGGTGAACCCGGGGCGACCGCGCTCACGGTAGAGCGCCGCGATCCCCCAGACCGCGCCCCCGCGCATGAATGCGACCCGCAGTTCCGCGTCCAGACCGAGCGGGCCCATCACGAGCCTGTGCCGCCCGCTGCGCCCGGGCCTGCCGGCGGTCGCCGCATGCAGCGTGCTCACAGGATGCGGACCGCGTGCCAAGTCCATGAACGGGATGAAGTCGTCGTCGACGAACTCCTGGTGCCAGTACGCGGCGCAGGACGACTCGGGGAAGTTCTCCACCAGGGCCGGGGAGGTCGCCAGGCCGGTGAGCGGATCGCATCCCGACCAGAACGCCGCATCGAACGAGACGACCTCGTTGAGCCGGCGGGAGACCTCCGTCAGCCCGTCCTGGTCGAGGCCGCCGGCGCAGAGCCGCTCGATTGCGCCGCGGTGCCGTCCCGCGAGGGTTCCTGTGGCCGTGCCCATCGGCGCAACGATCCCACGGACGCCGCCCGGCGTCCAACCCCCTGATCGGGGGGTTCGCATGCACGATGGCGCCGGGCGAGGTCCCCC
>JBKHVQ010000030.1:0-2365 GCA_046569985.1 Thermoleophilia bacterium
GGCGAGCTTCGACGCGCTCGGGCCACCGGTCGCGCCGGAGTACCTCCACGACGCGACAGGATCCAACTTGCTCCAGTCGAGCCACGGCTCCGTCGCGCTGCACGCGGCCGACCACGCCCAGTGGTGCGACTTCAGGGCGAAGTTCGTCGAGTAGTAATTCGTGCGCCCGACGGGCGACGGACCCGATCGCTCGGATGGCCCCCAGTTCGAGATCGTCTGGAACTTGCTCTCCAGGATGAACTGATCGCTGAGGTACGCGTAGTCATATGACCACGGCGCGCGCTTCGGGCAGTAGAGGTCCCAGTTGCGCGTCTGCCAGGGCGTGTTCTTGATCCACGGAGAGATCACCGGGACGCAGCCAGGCACCGCGTACTGATGGACCTCGTTGGGTTGGGCGGGCGGCGGGGTGATCGACTGGAAATCGAAGACGCACGGGTCGTAGCCGCCGACGCTGTGGTAACCGCCGAACGACTGGTTGAATGCGTCGAACCCGGCGTTGTCCTGGGCGACCGAATAGCGGCCGCTGTCGCCGCTGGACTTGTACGGCCACGCGGACAGCCCCTTCAGGGCGACTCCCGTGGCCGGCACTGCCAGCAGGCTGCCGATAGCCGCGATGCATGCAAGCGCTCGAATCCTCATGGCCTCTCCACGTTCGGAACGATCGACGCTGAGGGCCACCCTCCCGCACCGCTCGCGAGCGCGTCAAGGCCGCCGGCCGCACGACGCGGGGACGAGCCGCGGGCGACGGCCGGCTAGAACTCCTCGATGCGCGGGGGCATACCGTCGGATGCCGGCGGCAGCGACTCACCCGGAAGCGCCGTCCCCACCGTCCGCCAGGCCTTGTTCAGCTCGCTCTGCAGGTAGGGCGGGAACGCGATGCTCAGGACGGCGAAGAGCACCAGGGCGATCCACCCGTTCAGCGCCGGCACGCCGGCGACCCGCTGGGTGGCCTGCATCCTCTTCACGCCGTTCCAGTAGGTGATCAGCGCCGGGACGATGATCAGCCCGCCGGGGAAGACCGCGAGAGCCGAGTTCATGGGGTTCTGCCCCAGGTCGTAGCCACTCGATCGGCCATAGTCGCGCATCTCCCGGTTCACGTAGAACCACCAGAAGATGCCGTAGATCCCGAGTGTCACCAGCAGCAGGCCGAAGACGCCCCACGGGTTGCGGAGCTTCGCCCGGGCCGGGCCCGAACCGATCATCACCTCTTGCGCCATGGATGCCCCTCTCGCTGAGCCGTCGGGGCGACGCTACCACCGTTCACCGGCTGCGCCGACCTCATCGACCCCGGTTGGCCGCGGCCGCGCGCCGGAATGCGAGGATCGCCCTCGCGCGGCATGCCGCGCGCCGGGCACCCGGACGTCGCGCGCACGCGGCCAGTTGCGTCGTGCGGGTCGCCGTCGCGAGTTGCACGCGGTAGCCGGCGTTCACCCGGCGTCGGCAACGGATGAGCGCGGTTCCCGTGCGCGTGCGGCAGGCGGCGAGCGCCGCGGCGCGCCGGACGCGGGCCGCCGCCCTGATGTACGCGGCCCGGGCCCTGGCCTCGCACAGCGTGCGTCGTGTGCCCGCTGTGCCCGCACGCACGCGGCATGCGCGGATCGCGGCGGCACGGCGATCCCGCGCCAAGCACAGCGACCGGGCAAGGCCGCGTGGGGTCGAGCACGCGGGCGGCACAACCGTGCCGGTCGCCGGTGGGGAGGCGGTCGGCGCCGGCGGGGCCGGGTCGGCCGGCGGAGTCGCCGCGGGCGGTGTCTCGCCCGGCGGGTCGGGGTCGGCTTCGATCAGCGCCGCGACCGGCGCGAGCAGCGTCGTGGAGGCCAGAAGCCACCGGAAGGCGTCACCGGCGGGAATCCACTCCCGCCCGGGTGTCCCGCTGATCACGTCGGCGCAGGGCCCCGGCACCTGTTCGCCGGGCAGCCGCGAACCGGCGCAGAGCAGTGAGAGGTGGGGGTCGGGAACGCGCCCGTCATCGCCTCGCGCGGCATCGAGCAGCATCTCCCCGCGTATACCGGAGATCTGAAGGGTGACGCCCGCCGGGTCCGTGCCAGGGGCCGGCACGCGCGCGACTCCGTCGGGGTCCACCCGGGCCTGGGTGGTGGTGCCACCGCCTGTGGCTCCGACGACGGCGCCGGACCGGGCGGCGAAGCCGCGATCGAGCCAGGCGGGCAGACCCGCGGCGACATCGACGGTGAGGTCGCCGCCGGAATCGAGCTGCCTCACGGCGCTGTCGGGCAGCTCGATCGATCCGCGTCCCAGCAGCGCGACGACCTCGGCGAACTGGCCGGCGGTCGGTTGAGTGGTCTCGGTGAGCCGGTGCGCCGGCACGCACGCGATCGGCGAGGGGGCGAGGTCGGGCGGCGCGCCC
>JBKHVQ010000031.1:0-2377 GCA_046569985.1 Thermoleophilia bacterium
GCTGTCGCACATCATCCTGGTGACCGACCGGCCGCAGGACCTGCTGCCGACGATCAGGTCGCGGTGCCTGCCGGTGCCGTTCCGCCCGCCGGGGTGGCGCGCGATCGCCGCCCGGCTGGAGGCCGCCGGGGAGGCGCCCGGGCGGGCGGGCGCGCGGGCGCGGGCGGAGGGGCCGGGCGCGGTGCATGCCTCGGGCTTCGAGAGGGAGATGTGCCGCATCGGCGTGGAACTGGGTGTCGCGGCGCTGCGCGGCGAGGGGGCACCGGGTGGGCGTATCGCGGCGATGCAGGCGCAGATGGACGCGGCGGCGGCGGCGAATCCGTCGCCCGAGTTGGTGCGCCTGCGCGACGAGGCCGATGCCCTGGAGGGCAAGCGCGGTGGGCGCACCGCGGCGAAGCGCGCCGAGGATCAGGAGAAGCGCGAGCGCAGGCGCCTGGTCACCGACGGCTGGGCGACGGTGCTCGACTCGGCGGCGGGCTTGGTGGCCGATGCCCTGGCGATCGCCCTCGGCGCGGACGGGGCGGTGCGGAACACCGATCGCGTCGATGATCTGCGCGCGATCGCCACGCCGGAGCGCGAGCCGTTCCTGATGCGCGCGATCGAGGAGTTGCAGCAGGCCCGCAGCGAGTTGATCCTGAACCCGACGAACGACCTGGCGGCCGAGGCGGTGCTCATCCGGATTGATGCCGCCCGCCACGGGAGCACCGAACCGCTGGTGCCCCCGGGCCGTCTGGCGGTCTAGTTCCGGGCGATCAGGCGGGGCTGAGGATGACCACGGGGATGACGCGGTCGGTCTTCTCCTCGTACTCGGCGAACTGGGGCCACGCGGCGGCCTGCTCGGCGTAGAGGCGGTCGCGGTCGGCGCGGTCGGCGACGCGGGCGCGCATCTTCTTGGTCTCGGTGCCGACCTCGACGGTGACCTCGGGGTTCGCGACGAGGTTGTGGTACCAGTCGGGGTGGCGCGGCGCGCCGGCCATGGACGCGAAGATGACGATGTCGTCGCCCTTGGGGAGGGTCATGAGCGGGTTGATGCGCTCCTCACCGCTCTTCGCGCCAACGGTGTGCAGGAGGATCATCGGGGCGCCCTCGAACGGGCCGCCGCACTTGCCGTCGTTCTCGCGGAACTCCTTGATGACCTGCTTGTTCCACTCTTTGAAGTCCATGCTCATGTCTGCGCTCCCGGCAAGATTGGTGACTACTCAATCATCATCGCAGATCGGGGCGGCGCGCAACCCTTCCGGTGTCGGATCGCTATCCTTTCGGGCCGCGGCTCCCCGGAGCCCGCGCCGACGTAGCTCAGCTGGCAGAGCACTTCACTCGTAATGAAGGGGTCAGCGGTTCGAATCCGCTCGTCGGCTTCATCAGAAAGCTTGTTATGCAGGGATTAATGAGTGGGACCGGCGGACAGGCGTGATCGCCGGTGTGCGCACGTGACCGACAAAGTGCACCCAGAAGTGCACCCAGAGGACCGCCGGCGAGGTACCCTCGGTTGGTGGTCGCGTCCGTCGCCGACACGCGGGTCCAGCGCCAGGTGGCTCCGGGGATCGTGGAGCGCCACCAATCGGGATGCGCCTACGCACGCGGACGACGCCGTTGCGTGTGCCGTCCTGTCTACCGAGCCCAGGTCAGAATCACGGTCCGCGGGGCGACGACGACCGCCACGCGCACCCTCGCGACGTTCGAGGAGGCGGCGGCGTGGCGCCTGCGGGCCCGCGAGGAGGCTCGGCGCAGCGGCTCGGTCTCCCCGGCCCCGGAGCCGGTGCCCTCGCCTGCCTTCGGTGCCGCAGCGAGGGAGTTCCTGCACCGCGCCGCCGGCGGCCGAGCGCTGACCCGGGCACGCAAGCCCTACTCGCGCGCGACCCTCGTCTCGTACGAGAGCGTCCTGCGTCTCCACGTCCTGCCCCACGTCGACGAGCGTCGCCGAGTTCCCTTCGGCGAGATTCCCGCCGACGTGGTGGACGGTCGGTCGCTCCAGGCGATGGTCAACGCGATCACTGCCGGGGCCAGCCCGGCGCTGGCGCGGGTGGCCGACGCCGCCGCGTCGGCGGTGCTACGAGACCTCTACGAGCGCGGACTGCTCGAGGTCATCCCGCCGAGACCCGTCCTCCCGCCGCCGCCACGGCCGCGCGGCGAACGCCTGACGCTGGCCCAAACCGACGCGCTGCTCGCCGCGGCCGCCGGCGACGACGCGGCGACCGGTCGCAGTCTGATGGCGCCGCTGATCGCCCTGCTGGTCAACGGCGGCCTGCGCATCTCGGAGGCGCTCTCGCTGACGTGGGGACCCGGCGGCGTCGACCTGGAGGAGGCCCCACCCCGGCTGACGATCGGTCGGGGGGCCACCAAGACCGACGCCGGGGCACGGACCATCGGCCTCGAC
>JBKHVQ010000032.1:0-2176 GCA_046569985.1 Thermoleophilia bacterium
TGGCGGAGGGGCTCTCGAACCTCGACATCGCGAGCCGCCTCTACGTGACCGAGCAGACGGTGAAGTTCCACCTGTCGAACATCTACCGCAAGCTGGGTGTCGGCAACCGCACCGAGGCGACCCGCTACGCCTACCGTAACGGGCTGATCGACTGACCCCGGCGGCGGCGCCCGAGGCGGCATGGCGCCCGTCCCGCTCCGGTGTGCGAGAATCGCCCCATGCCGAGTACCGCCCAGCCCGCCAACCACACGGGGGTCGCAGATGGCGAGCCTTCCGAAGATCCGGCGAGGCCACTCGCGCGGGCCCGGCGTCGCGGCGTCGGCGGTCCCTGAGCCCAGCGCGCCGGATGTCCGCCGCCTCGAGTCCCACGGCCTCACCTGGCTGAACATCGAGGCGCCGACGGAACTCGAGACGGCCTGGCTGGCGGAGCACTACGAGTTCCACCACCTCGACCTCGAGGACGTCCTCTCACGCCGCCGCCAGCGGCCGAAGATCGACACCTACCCGGACTACCTCTTCATCGTCCTGCACTTCCCGCGCTTCGACAAGCGCACCGGCCGCCTGCAGCCCGCGGAGCTGAACATCTTCGTCGCGGCGGACCTGGTGATCACCCTGCCGAACGAGCCGCTGAAGGCGCTCTCGGGTCTGTGGTCGCGCGTGGAGCGCTCGGCGAGCGCACGCGACGAGGTGATGAGCAAGGGCTCCGGCTATCTGCTCTACGAGATCGTCGACACCATGTACGACTACTGTTTTCCGATCCTCGACAAGATCGGTTTCAAACTCGACCGCATCGAGGATGCGCTGTTCGAGGACAGCGTCGCCGAGGACATGGTGCGGGACATCTCCAACGCCAAGCAGGAGATCATCAACTACCGCAAGATCGTGAAGCCCCAGCGACCCACCCTGGGGCTCTTGGAGCGCAGCTGCCAGCGGTACGCGCCGAGCGACCTGGAGTTGTACTTCGACGACATCGTCGACAAGAGCGAGCGGATCTGGGATCTCCTGGAGAACTACAAGGAGGTGGCCGAGGCGCTCGAGGCCACCAACGAGTCGGTGATCACCCACCGCCTGAACGACATCATCCGCGTCCTCACGATCATGTCGGCGATCGTGCTGCCGTTGAGCCTTATCGCGAGCATCTACGGCATGAACGTCGACCTCCTCCCGCTCGCCGAGCGGGGCGCATGGTCGCTGCTGTTCCCGCTGGGGCTGATGATCGCCTTCGCCGGCGGGCTGATCATGTGGTTCCGTCGCAAGCGGTGGCTCTGATCCCGGAGGGCCCCGGGTCACCCGCGGGCGGCACCGGCCCGCGCGACATCATGTGGTCGCCGTGGCGGATGGCGTACATCGCCGCCGGCAAGGAGGCGTCCCCCGTCCCGGGAGCGTGCGTCTTCTGCGATGTGCCCGCCGCGGGGGACGATGACGCCGGGTACATCCTGTACCGTGGCCGCCGCGCGTACGTGATCATGAACCTGTATCCGTACAACAACGGGCACCTCATGGTCATCCCGTACGCGCATGTCGATTCCCTGACGGCGCTTGATGAGCCCACGCTCACCGAGATGATAGTGCTCACCCAACGCGCCCAGACGGTCATCCAGGAGCGCATGCACCCCCAGGGCTTCAACCTCGGCATGAATCAGGGCCGCGCCGGCGGCGCCGGCATCGCCGAGCACGTGCACCTGCACGTGGTGCCCCGATGGGCCGGCGACACCAACTTCATGCCGGTGGTGGGCGACGTGCGCGTGATGCCCCAGCACCTCGACGAGACCTTCGCCCTCCTGAAGACGGGATTCACCGCCACATGACGCTGCAGCCCCAGGTGTTCAAGGCCTACGACGTGCGCGGACTGTACGGCGAGGAGATCGACGAGGCCGGCGCCGAGCGCGTCGGCGCCGCGTTCGTCACCCTCACCGGCGCGCGCCGCATCGCCGTCGGCCACGACGTGCGCCTCTCCTCCCCCTCGATGGCTGCCCACTTCGCCGACGGGGCCGCGGCGGCGGGAGCGGACATCGTCGACCTGGGTCTCTGCGCCACGGAGATGCTCTACTTCGCGGTCGCCGACGGCGGCCTCGACGCCGGCGCCTGCATCACCGCCAGCCACAACCCGCCCCAGTACACCGGCATGAAGCTGGTGCGCCAGGGCGCGCTGCCCCTTTCGGGCGACAGCGGCATC
>JBKHVQ010000033.1:0-4305 GCA_046569985.1 Thermoleophilia bacterium
GGTTGAGATTCAGGACCGGGCTCTCATCGACCGCGCCCGGGCCGGTGACCAGGCGGCGATGAGCCGCCTCATCGATCGTGACCGCGGTTTCGTGCGGATGAAGGCCAGTTCGTACTTCCTGGCCGGCGGAGAGAGCGAGGACCTCATCCAGGAGGGCCTCATCGGGTTCTACAACGCGATCCGCGACTACCGGTCCGACCGCGAGGCGTCGTTCCGCTCGTTCGCCGAGCTGTGCGTGACGCGCCAGATCATCACCGCGATCAAGACCGCGGCACGCAATAAACACACGCCGCTCAACACCTACATCTCCTTCAGCCACACCCGCGCCGGCGGCGGCTCGGACCAGGAGATCTCGCTCGCCGACATCCTCCCGAGCGACCCGGTCGTCGACCCCGCGTCGCAGGTGATCTCGTCGGAGGAACTGCGGGCCCTCGTCCAGTGCCTCGGGGACACGCTGTCCGAACTGGAGAGCGGCGTCCTGACCATGTACCTCGAGGGGCGCTCGTACGAGGAGATCGCCGAGCGGATGGCCTGCACGCCCAAGACGGTCGACAACGCGCTGCAGCGGGTGAAGCGCAAGATCCTCACCCACCTGCGGGGGCGGGAGGTCCTCGACATCCGCTGAATTGCGGCCCCCGGGGCGCGCCGCGCCCGGGGTCGTCCCGCCACCGGGCGGGAGGGGCCCCGGCCCCTTGCTATCCTCGCCCGGCCTCTCCGGGGAACAAGGAGCCGTCCGATGGGCCTGATGAGTCGCTTCAACATGATCGTGAAGTCCAAGGCCAGCAAGATGCTGGACAAGGCCGAGGATCCACGCGAGACGCTCGACTACTCGTACGAGAAGCAGCTTGAGATGCTGCAGAAGGTGCGCCGTGGCGTCGCCGATGTCGCCACCAGCAAGAAGCGCCTGGAACTGCAGGCGTCCAAGCTGGAGCAGAGCGTCGCCAAGCTCGACACCCAGGCGCGCACCGCGCTGCAGCAGAACCGCGAGGATCTCGCCCGCGTCGCGCTGGAGCGCAAGAAGGGCGTGCAGATCCAGCTCCAGAGCCTCGACGAGCAGCGCGCCCAGCTCCAGACCGAGCAGGACAAGCTGGTGGTCGCCGAACAGCGGCTGACCGCGAAGGTCGAGGCCTTCCGCACCCGCAAGGAGACGATCAAGGCCCAGTACACCGCGGCCGAGGCCCAGACGAAGATCGGCGAGGCGATCACCGGCGTCTCCGAGGACATGGCCGACGTCGGCCTCGCCATCGAACGGGCCGAGAACAAGACCGAGACGATGCGCGCCCGCGCCGGCGCCATCGACGAGCTGATCGAGTCGGGCGTGCTCGAGGATGTCACCGACTCGCGCGACTCCATCGATCGCGAGCTGGAGCAGATCAGCGTCGCCGGCGGGGTCGAGGATGAGCTGACCAGGCTGAAGGCCGAACTCGGGGCGGGCGACGGCGCCGCCGGGCAGATCGAGAGCGGGGAGGAGAAGCCGTGATCGTCCGCATCCTGGGAGAGGGGCAGTACCGCCTCGACGATGCCGCCTTCGCGAAGGCCGGCGAGTTCGACGATCGCGTGCAGGCCGCCGCCGAGGCGGGCGACGAGGCGGCCTTCGCCGCGGCCCTCAGCGAACTGCTCGATGTCATCACCGCATCCGGGACCGAGCTCGCGGCGGACGAGTTCGAGGGCTCCGACGCCGTCATCCCCGGCCACGGCACCACCCTCGCCGAGGCCCGGGACCTGCTCTCCTCCGAGGGTCTCATCCCCAACTGAGCGCCCGCGCCCGCGGGGGCGACTCAGCCGAGCGCCGCCGGCACCTCCAGGGGTCCCGGCGGCACCGGGCCCGGCCACGTCGGGCGGCGCCCGGCGTCCTGCGGGGACGTGCGGATCCAGCGCTCCAGGTGGTCGATCCAGGCCGCCATCAGCGGTGACGGCGACGACCGGCGCGGGAACAGGCCGGCGATGGCCGTCGTCACCGGCTTGCCGGCGATCGGCACCAGCACCGGGTGCGGTCGCCGGATCGGCTCGACGGCGCTGCGCGGCAGCACGCTCACCCCGTAGCCCGCCCCCACCAGACGGGCCACGGTGAGAAAGCTCGCCCCGTCGCATGTGACGCGTGGGCGGAAGCCCTCCTTCTCGCACGCGGCCTCAATGAGCTGGAACAGATACCAGGCCTTCTGACGGTCGAACGCGACGAACGGCTCGTGGGCGATCGCGCTCAGCGGCAGCTCGTCGGCCTCCGCCAGGGGGTGATCGAGCGGCAGGGCCAGGAGGAACTCCTCCTCCCACAGGACGCGCACGTCGATCTCTGCGGGCGGGATCGGCAGGCGCGCGAACCCCATGTCGATCTCGCCGTTCTGGATCTCGGCCGCCAGCCGCTCGGCGCCGGCCTCGCGGAACAGCACCTCCACCTCGGGATGCTGCGCCCCGAAGGAGGCCAGAGGGCGGGTGAGGTGGGGGGCGATGGTGGGGACCGCGCCGAAGCGCAGCCGTCCGCTGGACCCCGTGGCGAGGCTGCGCATCTCGTCGGCCGCCCCGTCCAGGCTGGCCATGATCTCCTGCGCGCGCACGTAGAGAACATGTCCGGCGTCGGTCAGCTGCGCGGCGCGCCCGCGCGCCCGCTCGAAGAGCGTCACGCCCAGGCGCTGCTCGAGCTGGCGGATCTGCTGCGAGAGCGGGCTCTGGGCCAGGTGCAGGCGTCGCGCGCCCTCGCTCATCGAGCCGGCGTCGGCGACGGCGAGGAAGTAGCGCAGGTGGCGCAGCTCGATCTGCTCGTCCAGGCGCATGGCCGGGCCATCGCCGCCCTGCTCGCCCCGGCCCGGGTTCCTAGAGACCACCGGCACCCCCCTGGACCGGCGCATCCCAGACGGCGTACCAGCGCTCCAGCTCCGGCTCGATCGGCATCTCCGCATCGAGGCCGGCCTTGACCCTGAGCTCCAGGGCGTTGTCGCGCTTCCTGTCTGCCGTCGGGGCGAACGGGTAGAAGGAGCCCCGCTTGTAGTTGTAGATCAGGTCCAGCGACGCGCCGTCGCGCACGAAGCCGAACACCGCGCAGAGCAGTTGCTCGGAGAATCCGCGCTCCTCCATCGTCTGGCTGACCACGTGCGTCGTCGTGACGAGGTCGTCGATGTCGGGGTCGCTCAGGATCACCCACGAGAGGCCGTAGTCGTCGGTGTGGCGCTCGACGGTCGTGCCGCTCTCGCCGCCCGAGATGCTGAGAAGCTGGTCGATGTCGCGCACCAGCTCGTCGAAGACCCCGGCCTCGAGCTCCTTGAAGCACAGCCCGGCCCGGCCCGACGACTCGAAGCCGAGCGAGGTCTGGATGGTGAGCGCCGACGTGCTGAGGGCGAACAGCCGGTCGAGGTTGGCGCGCTTGGGGGTGCGCTGACCGCGCAGGATGTCGAACAGGCCCATCGGGTCAGCGACGGCGGTCGGCAATGAGGGCCCGGCGGCTCAGAGCACGGACCCCGGGTTCGCGTCGAGGGTCGCCTGCATGGCGAGGAGGCGCGCGATGCGCTTCTCGGTGGGCGGGTGCGTCGCGACGAGGCTCGAGAGCGAGAACCCCTTGGCGACCGCGGGCATGATGAAGAACGCGTTCATGCCCTCCGCCGCGCGCAGGTCGCGCGAGGGGATGCGCGACATCTCGCCGGAGATGCGGCCGAGAGCCGCCGCGAGCTGGGCGGGCGCGCCGGTCATCATCGCGGCGCCCCGGTCGGCCGCGTACTCCCGGTAGCGCGAGAGGGCGCGCAGCAGCAGGAACGACAGCACGTAGACGACCACCGACACCACCACGACGGCCAGGAAGACCACGGCGCTGTTGTCGCGGCCCCGCCCGCCGGCCATGCCGCTGTAGAAGCTGAACCGGATCAGCAGGCCGGCGACCGTTGCGAGGAACCCGGCGACGGTCATCACGATCACGTCGCGGTTGGCGATGTGCGCGAGTTCGTGGGCGATGACGCCCTCCAGCTCCCGCGGCTCCAGCTTCTCCATCAACCCGGTCGTCACGCAGACCGTCGCGGTGCGCCGGTTGTGCCCGGCGGCGAACGCGTTGGGGAGGTCGACGCGGGAGACGGCGACCTTCGGCTTCGGGATGTCGCTGAGCTGGCACAGGCGCTCGACGACCGCGTGCAGCTCGGGGGCCTGCTCGGGGGTGGTGACCTGCGCCCGCATCGACGCGAGGGCGAGCTTGTCGCCGAACAGCAGCTGGACCAGCGCGAAGCCGCCGGCGATCACCAGCACGAAGATGGCGCCGGCCCCGGCGGCGATGAGCACGGAGATGAAGACGACGTAGATCAGGCCGAGGCCGAACATCGTCAGGTACAT
>JBKHVQ010000034.1:0-2578 GCA_046569985.1 Thermoleophilia bacterium
GCACGCCCCACACGCTGTACGTCCCGATCCGCTTCATGCGGACCCGGCGTCCCGGCTGAACCGACCCGGGGGAACCTAGGAGGCGGCGGCGGCCAGCGCCGCGGGATGCTCGCACTCGGCGCCGAGCCAGCGACTGCCGTAGTCGCGCATCGCCTCGACGATCGGCAGGAGGTCCAGCCCCTTCGCCGTGAGTGCGTACTCCACGCGCGGCGGCATCTCGGGGTACTCGCGCCGCACGACCACGCCCTCCTCCTCCAGCACGCGGAGGCGCAGCGACAGGGTGCGCGGGCTGATACCGGCGAGCGATCGCTGGAGCTCGGTGAAGCGGCGGGTCCCCTCCGCGAGGTCGCGGAGGACCAAGAGGGTCCACTTGCCCGACACGATCTGGGCGGTCGCGAGGACCGGGCAGGTGCCCGGCGTGCCGTCTGCGACGGAGGTGACCGACATCCCGAGGGACGATAGCACCGGACGACGCGATCCCGGCCTCCCGGCGGCCGCGGGGCGCTAACGTCCCGGGACGTGTCACAGACCTCCCCGGAACAGACCAGCGAGCCCGCCGCGGCCCCCATCGGGCGGCCGGCGCCCGCCCGTTCGCGCGTGATCGCGGCGGCGGTCGCCGGGCTGGCGGCCGTCGCCGTGGCCGTCGGGCTGGCGCTGGCGCTCGACAGCCCGGTCGGGGAGGGCGCGCGCGATGCGGTCCCCGCCATGCCGGACCCCGTGACGGGGCTCAGCCCCGGCACCGCGGCGGGGCTGCCACCGCTGGCGCTGGTGCTCGGCGAAGCCCCGCCGGACGGAATCGGCGACCTGCCCGCCGACCAGCAGCTCGAGCGCCTGACCGCGCTCGCCACCCCCACGGCCCCCGCGCAGCGATTCGTGGAGCTGGGCGCCGTGCTGCAGGCTCTGGGGCGGGGTGCCGAGGCGCGCGCCGCCTACCTGGAGGCCCGGGAGCGCGACCCGGGGAACCTGGGGGCGCGGGTGGGGCTGATCCTGGTTCCCGCGGCATCGGGCGACGAGGCGGCGATGACCGCCGCCGATGTCCGCCTGGCCGCGCTGGAGCGCTCCCTGCCCGAGGAGCAGCTGCCCGCGTTCAACCGCGCCTGGCTGGCGATCTACCGGGCCGACGCGCGGACCGCGACGGACGGCCTGCGGCGCACGATCGCACTCGGCGAGCGGAGCCCGCTCGGGATCACCGCGGCGACCCTCCTGAGGGCGCTCGGCATGCCGGCGTCCACCCCCGCCCCGTAGGGCGGCGCCGGGACGCGGGCTTCACCGGCTCCGCACCTCTGCTTAACCGGGGCTTAAGGGCCCCCTGAGAGAGTGCCCGCGCATCGACGGACGACCCCCGTCGGCCGCGGGTACCCGAGGTACTCAGGCCGGGGGCCGAACCCGCCGATGTTGATGCGATGACACTTGACTTCACAAAGTAAAGCGTTACCGTGTCGAACGGACGTTCGTTTCGGATCCGCCGGAACGGACGGGTGCGACCCGCACCGCTCCCATGGCGCCGGGCCGGAGGTGGATGAGATGACCGTGAAAGAGATCGTGGAGCTCGAAGAGGTTCAGGCTCTTCTGGCACGTGGCCAAGAGCAGGGCTTCCTGAGCATCCCGGAGGTCGCGAAGTCGGTGGAGGGCGTGGCACTCGACGAGAGCGCCGCCGAGGACCTCTACCGCCACCTCGACGAGCTGGGCGTGGAACTGCTCGAGGAGGATGAGGCCCGCGAGCGCCTGGCGGCGCTTGCCGAGGAGGCCGACCGCCCTCCGCGCAAGCTGAACCTCAAGGCCGAGACCAGCACCGACTCGCTGCAGCTCTTCCTGAAGGACGTTGGCCGCATCCCGCTGCTCACCGCCAAGCAGGAGGTCGAGCTCGCCAAGCTCATCGAGCTCGGCGACCTCGACGCGAAGCAGAAGATGGTCGAGTCCAACCTGCGCCTGGTCGTCTCCATCGCCAAGAACTACCGCAACCAGGGCCTCGCCTTCCTCGACCTCATCCAGGAGGGCACCCTCGGACTGGTGCGCGCCGCCGAGAAGTTCGACTACCGCAAGGGCTTCAAGTTCTCCACCTACGCCACCTGGTGGATCCGCCAGGCGGTGGCGCGTGCCATCGCCGACAAGGGCCGCACCATCCGCATGCCCGTCCACGTGGTGGAGAAGCTCAACAAGATCAACCGCGCCGAGCGCAAGCTGGTCGCCGAGCTGGGACGGGAGCCGAGCATCGAGGAGATCTCGAACGCGGTGAAGCTCCTCGAGAGCGAGGTCGAGTCGATCAAGCGCAGCGCGCAGACGCCGGTGTCGCTGGAGAAGCCCGTGGGCGACGACGAGGAGTCGGAGTTCGGGCAGTTCCTGGCCGACGAGAAGGCCGTGGCCCCCGAGGCCGCCGCCGAGACGGTGCTCCGCAACGAGGCGCTCCAGGACGTGCTCAACACGCTCAGCTACCGTGAGCGGCGGGTGCTGGAGCTGCGCTACGGACTCGGTGGCGAGCACCCGCGCACGCTCGACGAGGTCGGGCGCACGTTCAACGTGACCCGCGAGCGCCTGGCGGCGCTTGCCGAGGAGGCCGACCGCCCTCCGCGCAAGCTGA
>JBKHVQ010000035.1:0-7125 GCA_046569985.1 Thermoleophilia bacterium
CCTCGGTTCCGCGGCGGCGTGCGAGCGCCCGGGTGTCCGCGGGCGCCCCGATGGCGATGCAAGCCTAGTGCCGGCGGTGCCCACGGCGGTAGCCCAGGCGGCGCTCAGATGCGCCCGGCGGGGAGGCGGGAGAGGGCGAACGGGCGCGCGTCGACCGAGCGCGACCCGCCGTCGAGGATCATCTCGCTCACCATGCGCCCGGTCGCGGGGGCGTTGAGGATGCCCCACGACGCGTGGCCGGTGGCGAGGAAGACGCCGGGGGCGCCCGTGACCGGGCCGATCAGGGGGACGCCGTCCACCGTGAGGGGCCGGTAGCACGCCGTGCGCGTCAGGACCTCGGCGTCACGCAGCGACCGGGAGTGCACGCCGGCGATGCGATGGAGCTCCTCGCACGCCGCGTCGCCGGGGGTGATCTGGTCGGGATCGTCGGGGAGCGTGCCGTGCTCGGGGTGGCCCGACACGTACACCGCGCCCCCGGAGCGCGGGTACATCTCGATCGTGTACCGCCGGCGCTCGCGGGAGATGAACTCGCTGAACACGGCCTGGGGCGGCATGTCGGCGCCCAGCACGATGCTGGCGCTCTTGGTGCCGAACACCTGTGGGAGGGCCACCCAGCGCTGCGCCTGGCCGGTCCACGGCCCGAGGGCGAGCACCACCACGTCCGCCGGGTGCTGTTGCCCGCCGACCGAGACCCCCGTGACGGCCCCGGTGCCCTCCGCGAACGTGAGGCCGTCGACGACACCCGTGACGAGTTCCGCCCCGCGCTCGACCGCCGCCTCGATGAGGGCGGTGGTGAACCGGCGGGGGTTCACCTGCGCGGTCGTGTCCGGGCCGCCGATCGCCTCGTGGGCGACGACGTTGCCGTCGAGCCACTCCGGGTTGGGCAGGCGCCGGTATCGCTCGAGGTCGCCCTCGTCGGCGGCCGCGGTCATCAGGGCGCCCATCGGCCGGTACCCGAGATGCTCGGCGCCGAGTTCGCCGGCGATCTCACGGTGCAGCGCGAAGCTCGCGCGCGCCAGCGCGTCCAGGGGAGTGCCGGCGTTCCAGTCGAGCGCGAGGAACCCTGCGGCCTTCCCGGATGCGGCGGCGGCGGGACGGGCGCGGTCGACCACCAGCGGGCGCGCTCCGCGGCGGGTGAGGAAGTACGCGACCGACGCCCCGACGGCGCCCGCCCCGCAGATGACGATGCGGCCCGGTGTGGTCACTGGACGTGATCCTAAGGGACCCCCGGGCCGACCGCCGGCGGTGGCGCGGTAGCATCGCGGCATGAGCATGAGCGAGGTCAGGGAGGTCGAGCCGCTTCCCGTCGCCCGCGCGCTGGCGGCGGTCGTGGACGCGCCCGTGGGTCTGCTCGGTCTCGGCATGCCACGCTGCGGCGCGTGCCTGCTGCTGCCCGCGTCGTTCGCCGAGATCCGGCGCGTGCGCCCCGGGATCACGGCGGCAATCGGCGAGTTCGCCTCCGTGGAGGACTGGGCCGAGCGCGAGCGGCTCCTGTGGCCGCGCGGCATCCACGTGAGCCGATCCTCGGTGCCCGCGATGGCGCTGCTGGTGGACGGCGAGGTGATCGCCACCCGCTCCGGCGGCGGGCCGGCCGCCGTGATCGACGCCTGGCTGACCCCGCACCTCGGGCCGGCGTCGGAGTCGCTCCCCGACGGGCCGACCGAGGCCGAGCGGGAGGCGTTCGATCGCGCTTCGGGTCGCATCGCCCACCAGCGCCACGTGAAGCGGTCCCGTATGTGACAGCGCGCCGCGGTCGCCCCGTGGACGCGGTCTATCCTCGGGTGATGGCAGCGCTCTGGCACGCGGGCACCGCCGAGGAGCACCTCGACGCCCTGGGGTCCTCGCCGGACGGCCTGACCCACGATGCGGCGCGCGAACGGCTGGCGGACGCCGGTCCCAACGAGGTGCCCCACCGGGCCGGCGACAGCGCCCTGCGCATCCTCTGGCGCCAGTTCGCCCAGCCGCTGATCTACGTGCTGCTGGGGGCGGCAGCGGTGTCGGCGCTCGCCGGTCAGCGGGTCGATGCCGCGGTCATCCTCGGCGTGGTCATCGTGAACGCCCTCATCGGGTTCGCGCAGGAGTTCCGCGCCGGCCGCGAGATGGCCGCCCTCTCCGCGCTCGCCGGCGACAGCAGCGTCGTGGTGCGCGACGGGCGCACGCGCGGCGTCGATGCCCGCGAACTCGTGCCCGGCGACCTCGTGGTGGTGGAGGCCGGCGACAGGGTGCCCGCCGACGCGCGGCTGCTGCGCGGCCGGGGCCTGATGGTCGACGAGTCGCTCCTCACGGGCGAGTCGGTGCCGGTGCAGAAGGAGCCCGCCGACGACCTGCCGGCCGCGACCGAGTTGCCGGAGCGCGTCAACATGCTGCACACCGGCACCATCGTGACTGCCGGCCGCGGCCGGGCGCTGGTGGTCGCCACCGCCGCCGACACCGAGCTCGCGCGCATCTCGGAGCTGGTGGCCTCGGCCGAGCGGCTCGCCACCCCCCTCACGCGCGCCATCGCGACCTTCAGCCGGCGTTCCTCGGTGGTGATCCTCGCGGTCGCGGCGGTCACGTTCCTCATCGCCCTGGCGTGGGGGTACGAGCCGATCGACGGCTTCCTCGCGTCGGTGGCGCTGGCGGTGGCGGCCATCCCCGAGGGCCTGCCCGCCATCGTCACGATCTCCCTGGCCGTCGGGGTGCGCCGCATGGCGCGCCGTAACGCCCTGGTGCGCCAGCTCCCCGCGGTGGAGACGCTCGGCTCGACCACGGTCATCTGCACCGACAAGACCGGTACCCTCACGCGCGGCGAGATGGCGGTGGCCGAGCTGTACGCGGGCGAGACGGTGAGGGTCACCGGTGTCGGGTATGCGCCCGAGGGTGACCTGCTCGACGCGGCCGGGGGGATCCTCGACCGGACCCCCGACGAGATCGCCGCGCTGCTGGAGGGGGCGATCCACGCCAGCGACGCGCGGCTCGTGCGGGATGACGGCGAGTGGCAGGTCGTCGGCGACACCACCGAGGGCGCCCTGATCGCGGCCGCCGGCAAGGCCGGGCTGAAGCACGCCGATGTGCGTGAGCGCCATCCCCGGCGCGACGTGCTGCCCTTCGCCCCGGAGCTGCGGTACATGGCCACCCTGCACGGCCACGCCGACGGCCTGCGGCGGGTGCTGATCAAGGGCGCGCCCGAGGCGGTGATCCCCCGCTGCAGCTCGTGCGCGTGGGCGGAGGGGTGGGAACCCGCGGCGATGCTCGCGCGCGCCGAGGAGATGGCTGCGCGCGGCATGCGGGTGCTCGCCGTCGCCGACGGCCCGGCCCGGGCCGGCGACGACGACCTGGAGCACGAGGACGTGCGCCACGGCAACCGCCTGCTGGGTCTGATCGGCTCGATCGACCCGCCCCGGCCCGAGGCGATCGCCGCCGTTGCCGCGTGCCGGCACGCCGGTATCCGCGTGGTGATGATCACCGGCGACCATCCGCGCACGGCGCAGGCCATCGCCGCCGAGATCGGCATCGACCACGAGAGGGTCGTTCCGGGCGCGGAGCTCGACGGCGCCACCCGCGACCGGATGGAGCGGTTCGCCGCGGAGGTGTCCGTTTTCGCCCGGGTCGCCCCCGAGCACAAGCTCGGCCTGGTGGCGGCGATGCAGCGCCGCGGCGAGGTCGTCGCGATGACCGGCGACGGGGCCAACGACGCGCCGGCGCTCACCCAGGCGGATGTGGGCGTCGCGATGGGACGCGCCGGCACCGACGCGGCACGCGAGGCGGCCGACATCGTGCTGCGCGACGACAACTTCGCCACCATCGAGTCCGCGGTGGAGGAGGGGCGCCACGTCTACGACAACCTCGTCAAGAGCATCGCCTTCATCCTCCCGACCAGCGCCGGCCAGGCGCTGCTCATCCTCGCGGCGATCGCCGCCGGCCTGTCGCTGCCGCTGCTGCCGGTGCAGGTGCTGTGGATCAACCTGATCACCGCGGTCGCGCTCGCCCTGCCGCTGGCGGTCGAGGCGCGCGAGCCGGGCCTGATGGAGCGCCCGCCGCGGCCACCGGGGCAGCCGATCCTGAGCCGCTTCGTGGTGGAACGCATCCTGATCGTGGCGGCGCTGATGACCGTCGCCGGCATCGTGGTCTTCGAGGCCGAGACCCGCCGCGGCGCCGAACTGGGGGAGGCGCGCGCCAGCGTCGCCACCACCATCATGTTCATCCAGGCCGGCTACCTGCTGGCCTGCCGGTCGCTGCGCTCCTCCCCGTGGGAGGTCGGCGCTTTCACCAACCCCTGGATTCACGTCGGCATCGGTGCGGTGATCGCTCTGCAGGCCGCCTACGTGTACCTGCCGGTCATGAACACACTGTTCGACACCGCCCCGATCGGGCCGCGCGAGTGGCTGCTGGCCCTCGCGCCGGCCGTTGCGACCGTCGCCGTCGTGGAGGCGCACCGGCGCCTGCACCGCCGCCTGCGGCGCGCGTGACCGCGCCCGGGCGTCCCTGCCCGGGCGCGGTCGGCGGGTCGCGCTAGCGGGTGCGGCCCGGCGGGATGCGCAGGGCCACCAGCTGGCCGTCCTCGACCAGCTCCGGGTCGGTGACGTCGGCCGAGTTGTGCACCTGGACGTCGGCCAGCAACCAGCCCTCACCGAGGATGCCGTCCATCGGGATGACGCCCGAGGACTCCTCGTTGGTGGTGAGGAAGCCCGGCAGCCCGGCGGTGAAACGCGCCGGGTCGTGTGCGGCGATCTCGGTGAGCGAGTCGGCCGCCAGGGAGTAGCGCCACACCTTGGCGAGCCGCTCCGCGCTGCCCGGGTCCTCCTGGATGATCACCTGGCCGCGGTCGGTCACGGTGAGGTTGTCCATCATCTTCTGGCCCTCGTCGCCATCGAGGAGCGGGGTGATCTTCGCTCCGGCGGCCGGGTCTGCCGGGTCGTCGAAGACCAGGTCCCAGAGGCGCGAGTTGCCGGCGAAGCCCGCCGTCGTGACGAACACGAACCGTCCGTCGGCACCGGGGACGAAGGCGCCGTCCTCGGGGCGCTGCCAGCGGGTCACGAGCGCCGTGTTGCTGGCGGCCTCCAGCTGGGCACCGGTCATCGCCGAGACGTCGCCGAACGGCACCAGCTCGACGGGCGTGTCCGCGGGAATCTCGGTGAGGTCGGTCTCCTGCGGGAAGCCCGCGACCTTCACGCCGAAGAGCTCACCGCCGACCAGGCCCGCCTTCTCGGCCGGGTTACCGGTCGCCCGCTTCTCGCCGATATACACGTAGACTTGGCCGTTGCCGGAGTCATCGAGGCCGATCACGACCGTCATGTCGCCGGTGTTCGGCATCGCGACCAGGTTCTCGTAGCTGAACTTGCCCAGATGCGGAAGCTCGTAGCTGGTGCCGTCGGGGGCGTGCGCGAACGCGCGGCCCTCGGCGCCGGCCTCCTCGCCGCTGAGGAACAGGGGTTCGTCGAAACCCTTACCCGTCGCCGCGTTGTAGAGGGCGCTTGTCGCGGGCAGGTCGGCCGAGCAGAGCCGGTTCAGGGCGATGCCGGTGGTTGCGGCGCCGTATCCGCCCGCCACGGTGTCCCAGAGGGCGATCCGCTTGATCAGGTCCTCGCCCTTCTGCACCTTCAGCGAGCCCTTGCGGATCGTCCATTTCGAGACGAACGAGCCCTGCGCACCGTGAGCGCGCACGATACCCCTGTCGGCCCGGAGCTCGTGGTTCATCAGCACCGTGAAGGTGCCGTTGCCGTTGTCGTATGCCCCGAGCCCGTCGGGGATGCCCACCATGCGGTACGCGGTTCCGTCGGGCTTGTCGTTGACCGAGTCGCCCACGCTGAGGATCGACTTCACCACAACACCCGGCTGCGAGCCCACCAGGTACGGCGACTGCGCCGTGCTGGGACCCGTGATGTCGGCGGCGAGAGCGCCCGCCCCCGCCATTCCGGCGATGCCGGCCACACCCAGGAGCACGCCGAGCCGGCGCGCCGTCTTCTTCGTCATTTCTCTCCACCCCTGTCGTCGTCCGAGGGGGCCCGTCGCCCCCGGAGGGAGGCTCGCCGAGGGGCGCCCGCCGCCGGGTTTCACCGGGGTTGTCTCGCCGTTGCAGCGCGTCGCCCAGGGTTACGGCGCGTTACGATGCGCGTGTGGCCAGCGCAGGCAACCCCGACGAGCCGGTCGCCCGCGGCGCGGCCGACCAGATCGTCGACGCCACACGGCGCACCCACCTGGCCAACGAGCGCACGTTCCTGGCGTGGCTGCGCACCGGGTTGACGGCGTTCGCCGTGGCGATCGGCGTCGGCCAGATCGTGCCCGCCTACACCGGCGAGGGCGATGTCGCCTACGGCATCGTGGGCGCCGGCTTCGCGCTGCTGGGGATCGCCGTGGTGGCCTTCGGCCTCGCCCGCGTCCTGGCGGTCGGGGAGGCGCTGCAACAGGGCCGTTACCGTCCCGCCGGCACGCTCACGCTCGCGGCCATCTGCGCCGCCGCGATCCTCCTCGGTTCGGCGGTCCTGGTGCTACTCGTCATCCACGGCTGACCGTTCGGCGGCGTGCGCCCGCAGCAGCGGCAGCGCGTACCAGACGCAGACCATCAGCAGGCCCACCAGCGAGCCGATGATCGCCGCGACCAGGCCGCCGAAGACGAAGTGCGTGACAAAGAGCAGGGCCGAGACCATGCCGAGCCCCAGGCAGGTGAGGCCCACCAGCGAGATGCGGTTCGCGATCGGCAGCATCCGCTTCTCGAAGTGGCGCCGGAAGAGCAGGCGGTGCTGCACCGAGGCGCCGATGAGGAGGATCGTCGCGACGGCCGTCAGCACCAGGCTGAGCACGTAGAGGCCGCGCTGGAAGTCGGTGGTGTCGGCGAAGCGCTCGTTGAACGGGACGATCAGCAGGAAACCGAAGACGAGTTGCACGCCCGGGGTGGCGAGGCGCAACTCGTTGAGCAACTCGATCAGTTCGCGGTCGCGTCGCTGCTTGGGGGTCTCCCTCGCGGCCTGCGGCGGTGACGCGGGGAGCTGTGGCGGCTGTCCGTCCATGCCGCAATGGTCGCAGCGGCGGCGCCCCCGCGCTACGGGGCGCCGCCACCGTCGGCCGTCGATGTGTGCGTCGCCGGCCGGCCGCGGGCGCCCGTGACGGCGCGCCCGCGGATGCGACGACTAGGCGGTGGCGCGCACC
>JBKHVQ010000036.1:0-2130 GCA_046569985.1 Thermoleophilia bacterium
GCTCGAAGAGCGCGCGGGTGACATCGCCGGCGGGCAGATCGGTGCCCCAGGCACTCAGCGCCATCGCCACTCCCTCGGGCGCGCTGGCGCCGCCGCCGGCGATGGCGGCGCCGCAACCGGCGCAATCACCCTCGCGCGGCTCCCCGCCCGCCGTCGCGTCCGCCCCGCACAGCGGGCAGATCAGCACGACGCTCACGTCGCATAGGGCAGGATCAGCGAGAGCGCCGCGACGATCAGGACCAGCGGTGCCGCGATCGGCGGCGTGCGGCTCTCGCGCAGGCGCCACACCAGAAGGGCCGCCGCGGCGCCGGCCACGCCCGCGATCACGATCAGCACCACCTGGCCGGCGGGAAAGTAGCCGCGCGTCAGGCCGACTCCGGCGAGCACCGCGGTGAGCGCCGCGCCGAGGGCGACCGACTCGATGCCGTCGGCCTCGTGCCGGTGGAGGCGCAGGGCCTCGTCTCCGATCCAGAACGCCACCAGCAGATTCCAGGCGGCGAGGACCAGCACCGTCACGGCGCGGTCGCCGGCCGGCGCGGTGAACCAGTCCACCGCGAGGGCGACCCCCAGCACGAGCGCCACGGCGGCGAGGACCCCGAGGGGGGGCGCGACCAGCCGCGTCCAGCGCCGCTGCGCCTCGCTCATCCCGGCGGGCGCGGGGATGTCGGCGGGCGAGTGGCGCACCACGCGACCCGCGGCCACGAGGCGCCGCGAGGCGAGCACCACCGCCCCGAAGCACAGGGCACCGAGACCGCCCCCCACGACCAGCGACACCCAGGCCGCCTCGCTGGGGCTCTGACCGGAGATGCGCAGGAGGTTGTAGACGACGACCCAGCCGACGAGGACGGACCCGATGAACCACGAGACCGGGTGCGGTCCGTGCTCGGCGGTGCCGCCGCGCGCCGCGTTCACGGGCGCACCAGCCGCCCGCCGTCGACCACCAGCGTGTGTCCGGTCACGTAGTCGGCCTCCAGGAGGTAGCGCATCGCCCCGGCAACATCGTCGGGGGAGCCTAGCCGCTGCAGCACGGCCTTCTGCGCGGAGCGCTCCGCGGCCGCGTCGGTGTGCCCATCCGGCATCAGCACGGTGCCGGGCGCGATCGCGTTGACCGTGATCTCGGGCGCGAGTTCCTGGGCGAGCGCCAGCGTCAGCATGCCCACCCCCGCCTTCGAGACCGAATGCACGAGGAAGCGCGGCCACGGCTCGAGGCCGGCCACGTCGTTCATGAGCACGATGCGCCCGTGGCCGCAGAGCCGCAGATGCGGCGCCGCCTCCTGGGCCATGATGAGCGGGGCGCGCAGGTTCACGGCGATCGTGCGGTCGATGTGGTCGTCGTCGATGTCCGCGAAGGCGCGCGGCTCGAAGGTGGAGGCCGAGGCGACCAGCGCGTCGAGGCCCCCGAGGGCGTCGACAGCCTCGCGCACCACCCGGCGGCAGTCGCCGGTCTCCGCCAGGTCGCCGGCGACGGTCTGCGCGCGCACGCCGAGCGCCCGGCAGTCTGCGGCGGTGGCCTCGGCCTGCTCGGGCGAGCTGCGGTAGTGGACGACCACGTCCATACCGGCGCCCGCGCAGCAGAGCGCGAGCGCCCTGCCCACGCGCACCGCCGCGCCCGTCACGAGTGCGCGGCGGCCGGCGAGCGGGCCGGTCATGCGGCGACCAGGCCGAGCAGGGAGGACATCCGGCGCGCGGCGCGACCCCGGTGGGATATGGCCGCCTTCTCGTCGCGGGTCATCTCGGCCATCGAACGCTGCTCGCCGAGGGGCACGAACACCGGGTCGTATCCGAACCCCCTTCCGCCGCGCATCGCGGTCGTGATCTCACCGGGGCAGCAGCCCGAGGCCACCAGCATGCGGTCGCCGGGGGCCAGCGCCACCAGCACGCACGCGAAGGCGGCACGGCGGTCGCCCTGCCCCTCGAGCTCCTGGAGCAGCCGGCGGCAGTTGTCCTCGTCGGTGGCGTCGTCCCCCGCGTACCGGGCGCTGAACACGCCGGGACGCCCTCCGAGGGCGTGCACGACGAGGCCGGAGTCGTCGGCGAGCACCACCGCTCCGGGGTCGGCGCTCCCACGCAGCGCCGCCGCCTTGATCCATGCGTTCTGGAAGAAGGTGGCGCCGGTCTCCTCCGGCGAGA
>JBKHVQ010000037.1:0-3543 GCA_046569985.1 Thermoleophilia bacterium
AACCGCGACGGATATCGAGGCGCAGTTGCTCGCCACGCGCGAGGCGCCCCATGTTGCCACGGTGGCGCCAGATCACGGCGACCGAGATCACGGCGGCGAAGACGACGGTCGCGGTGTCGTACCCGAAGGCCCACACCGTGGGCGCGAACGCGACCGCGGCGACGATGCTCGCCAACGACACGTAGCGCGTGAGGGCGACGATCAGCACCCAGACCGGAACCAGCACCAGCGCGGCCATGGGAACCAGCCCGATCGCCACCCCGGCCCCCACCGCGACGCCCTTCCCGCCCGAGAAGCGCAGCCAGACCGGGTAGACGTGGCCGGCTACCGCGGCGCCCGCGGCGATGAGGGGCCACGGGTCGTCGGTGATCAGGCGGGCGACCACCACCGCCGCGATCCCCTTGATGATGTCGAGGGCCATCACGGCGATGCCGATCGGCTTGCCGAGCGTGCGGAAGACGTTGGTGGCGCCGACGTTGCGGCTGCCGACGGTGCGGATGTCCACTCCACGGGCGCGTCCGACGAGGTAGCCGAACGGGATCGAGCCCAGGAGGTAGGCCGCGGCGACGGCGAAGGCCTCGTTCACGCGGCGGCCCTCCGGGCGCGGCCGTTCTGGTACCGGCGGGCCGCCGCGAAGTAGTTGACGCCGCTGAGCACCGTCATCACCACCGCGATGATCAGCAGCGGCTCGTCGATGGCCGGCCACGGATGCGGGGCGAGGATGGCGACGATGGCGACATTCTGCGCGACGGTCTTCGCCTTCCCCAGGCGATCGGCCGGGATGATCAGGTCGTGGGCGGCGGCGACGAGGCGGAGCCCGGTGACGGCGAACTCGCGCGCGACGATGATCATCACCACCCAGGCGCCGATCTCGCCCACCTCGACCAGGCAGACCAGGGCGGCGGTGACCAGAAGCTTGTCGGCGAGCGGGTCGAGGAAGGCTCCGGCGACGGTGGCCTGCCCGCGGGAGCGGGCGAGCCAGCCGTCGAGGCTGTCGGTGGTGGCGGCGATCAGGTAGACGGCCGCCGCCCACCAGCGGTTGTCGGGGATGCCGTCGGCGAGGATCAGCACCATGAGGCCCGGGATCGCAACGATCCGAGCCACCGTCACGGTCAGGGCGGCGTTCCAGTTCTGGCCGCTCTCCACCGTGTGATCCTACCCAGCCGGGGCGGGTAGGCTGCGCGCGATGAACGAGATCGTGGTGACGGCGGTCGGCGAGGACCGCCCCGGGATCGTGGCCGCCCTCACCGGGGCCCTCCTCGACATCGGCGGCAACCTCGCCGATGTCCGCGCCGCGCTGCTCCGGGGATCGTTCGCGACGATGCTGGCGGTCACGGTGCCCGACGGCGTCGGCGCCGCAGACGTGGAGCGGGCGCTGCGCCCCGGGGCCGACGAGCTGGGGCTCGGGCTGCACGCCGCGCCGGCGGCGGCCGTCCACGCCGGGCCGGTGCGTGAACGCGCGGTGCTGTCGGTCTACGGAGCCGACCGGCCCGGCATCGTCCACGGCATCGCGGCGGCGCTCGCGGGGCACGGCGCGAACATCCTCGACCTCTCCGCGCGCCTGGTGGGCGACCCCGCGATCTATGTGCTCGGCATCGAACTGGAGCTCCCCGAGGGGCTGGACGCCGGCGCCCTGCACGACCGCCTGGTGCCGGTTGCGGCCGAGCACGGCGTGGAGCTGACACTCGACGATGAGGGCGACGAGATCCTCTGATGGTGGTCGCCTGATGGGGGTGCGCGAGGTGCTGCGCTACCCCGACCGGCGGCTGAAGCTGCCCTGCGCCCCGGTGGGAGCCCCCGGGCCGGCCGCGCGGCGCCTGGCCGCCGACATGCTCGACACCGCGGCGGCGCACCCGCGCACCGTCGGCATCGCGGCCCCCCAGGTCGGGGAGCTGTGGCGCATTGCGTTCGTCGACTGCACGGGTCACCCCAGGGTGCCCGACGCGCAGGGGCTGATCTGGCTGATCGACCCGGTGGTCGTGAGCCGCAGCGGGAACAAGAAGGGGCGCGAGGGGTGCCTGAGCCTGCCCGAGGTCACCGCGAACGTGCGCCGGCCCGCCCGGGTGAGCGTGGAGGCGACCGACCTGGGCGGCCGGCGGCGGGTGATCGACGCCGAGGGCTTCGAGGCGCGCGCCATCCTGCACGAGATGGACCACCTCGACGGCATCCTCATCCTCGACCGCGTGGCCTCCCTGACCCTGGACGTGTTCACCCGCCGGAACTGAGGGCCCTACGCGAGAGCGCCGGGCTCCGCCATCCAGATCTCGCGAAGATCGCACACCGAGGCAATGCGCGGATAGTCGGCGTCGTAGTGCAGCACGGGCACGTCCGCCGCGATGGCGCAGCCGGCGATAAGAAGATCGGCGGCCGGCACGCGGCGGTGGCTCCCGTCGCGTGCCAGGGCCATCTGGGCCGCGCGCGCGTGGAACTCGACCCCCTCGGAGATCGGCAATGACCTGAGAGCGTCGATCCGATCGGCGACGGTCACCGCCGCGCGAGGATTCGGCGCGCCGCGCACCACCTCGATCCGCACCACCGCGCACGTGAGGACGCGGCCGAGCCTGACGATCTCGTTGAACCAATCCGCCAGTTCGGGATGGCGACGGTCTCGCACCCGGATCCACACCGCCGTGCCGGCGAGACACGGCTCGGCGACCTCCGGAAGCGCGAAGGTCACCCGCCCGTGTCTCGCCAGCGCGCGAGTTCCTCAACCGTGAGATCGATGTCGATATCGCGCATGACGTCGAAGTCGGCGAGCTGCGCACGTCGGACAGCCTCGCGCAGAGCGGCATTCACCGTATCGGAGGCAGAACGAGTGCCGAGCGCCGCGCGAGCCGCCTCGAGTGCATCAGTGTCTACGTCAATCGTGGTGCGCGCCATGGGGCGATCGTAGGTCACCGGCCTCGTCGTGGCGAAGCGCACGCCGGGTGGCCCGCCCGCGCCGGGCGGGCCCGCGCGTGGGAGGCTCCGACATCTTCCTGGACGCGGCTGAGCGGCCTTACTTGCTCTTGTAGACGTTGTCGCCGATGTCCTTGCGGATGGCGTGCACCGGGTGACCGGCGGCCTCCCACTGGTAGAACGAGGTGGCCGGCCCGAACGCGGGCTCGTACGTGTCGACCTTCGGGTTGCGGCCCACATCGCGCGCCGCGGCCGCGTGCCGCAACAGGCTGGGGTCGTCGATCTCGGGCCACACGATGATCAGGTGCGCCGCCGTGAGGAAGCGTGCGATGAACGCGCACCCCTCCGCCGGGCAGTTCCACGGGTCGGTGCGGACGCAGTACCAGCCGGTGTAGTCATCGCCGGAGTCGTCGGTCCACAGATCCTCCTCGATGTCCTCCAGCAGGTCGGTGTCCGGGCCGGCCGGGGCGACGATGGGGCCCTGGATGTCCACACCCGGGCGGTCGTCAGGACGGGGCATGGCGGATCTCCTCGTGCGTTGGGGGTGCCACCACCAGCGTGTCGCCGTCGCGCAACGGGGCGCCGGGGATGGTCCGCAGGCCATTCAGAAGGTAGCGCACGCCGTCCGGGGGCCCGCCGGCCGAG
>JBKHVQ010000038.1:0-3661 GCA_046569985.1 Thermoleophilia bacterium
AAGGCGGGGCGCCTCGACCTGCAGCAGCTCATCACCCACCGTTTCGCCCTGGACGACATCGAGGAGGCCTACTCGCTGTTCTCCAACCAGGAGGACGGCGTCGTGAAGGTGACCGTGACCCCCTAGAGGACGCTGGTTCCCGGGGGCGATCTGCGCGGATCGCCCCCGGGATGTGGAATGAGCGGCGGGTTTCTGCCACGTTTCCCCAGAACGGCGGTCCGTGCCCGCCGCGTGGAATCACGACCGAGGTGTCCCGGTGGCCGAACCTCTCAGTGCCGATATCGTCGAGCGCGCGCTTGCCGGCGACGCCGCGGCCCTCCGCCGCATGGTCGACACCTACCAGGACGACATGCTCAACCTGGCCTTCCGCGTCACCGGCGATGCGGAGGCCTCGTGGGAGATCGTGCGGGACGTGTTCATGCGCCTGCTCGAGCATCCGGGCAGCGTGGCCGGCCGGGAGGCGATCATCGAGGAGCCCCTGCTGCACGGGGTGTGGACGCTCGCCCGGCAGACCGACGTGCGTCACGACGAGCTGCCGCGCGGCGACCGCGCCGTCGAGGCCGTCGCGGGCGCCGCGATGCTGCTGCCCGACCGCTCGCGGTGCGTGCTCGCCCTCGGCGACCTGCTGAAGCTCGGCACCCCGGCCATCGCCGCGGTGCTCGGCATCACCGAGGGCGCCGCCGGGGATCTGCTCACCCGTTCACGGCTCCAGCTCGCCGAGGGCCTCGGCGTGCGCGGACGCGACCAGGCTCTGGTGGAGGCCGAGGCCGCGCGCGCCTACGGCCTCTGGCCCGCGGAGACCGGCGATCCGATGGCCCCCGAGATCATCGACGAGGCCGGGCGGCGCGGCCTGCTGGGGCCGGCCGGTGCCGCATCCGGGCCGGTGATCGCCGGCGTGCGCATCACTCCCGCGATCGGCCTCGGGATCCTGCTGGTGCCGCTCCTCATCGCCGCCGCCATCGCGATGGCGGTGCGCTCGGGCGGCGACGGCGACAGCGACCCGGTGACGCCGGTCGGCACCGATTTGGTGACCGAGGCCTTCACCGACTCGGTCACGGGCACCGACGGTGCGAGCACCCGGACCACGACCAACGTCGTCTCCACGGTCTCCCCGGGTGACTCGGTCACCGACTCCGACGGGTCGTCTGGAGCCGGCGGCGGCTCGTCGGGATCGGGTGACTCCGGTGGCTCCGGCACCCCGGCCGCGGAGCCCGAGCCGGCGCCGCAGCCCGAGCCCGCGCCCACCACCGCGTCCGAGCCGGCATCGACACCCGCCGTCACGCGCGCACCCGGGTCCGGGGCCCCGCCTCCGCCCACGACCACCCAGGCCGCGCCGGCTCCCGCCACGACGACCTCGGGTGGCGCCCAGCCGCCGCCGCCCGGTCAGGTGCCGCTTCCCTGAGCGCAGGCCCCTGAACGCGGGCCACCGCGCGGCGGCCCGCCGGGTCGTCAGCGGCGCTCGTACCCCAGGTTCGGGGCGAGCCAGCGCTCGATCTCGTCGAGCGGCATGCCCATGCGCCGGGCGTAGTCCTCCACCTGGTCCCGGCCGACGCGCCCGACCGCGAAGTACCGCGCCTCGGGGTGCTGCAGGTAGATGCCGCTGACCGACGCGGCCGGCAGCATCGCCAGGCTCTCGGAGAGGCTCATCCCGACATCCTCGGCTCCCAGCAGATCGAACAGGCGCCGCTTGGGCAGATGGTCGGGGCAGGCCGGGTACCCGAAGGCGGGGCGGATGCCGCGGTAGCGCTCGGCGATCAGGTCCTCGCGGGAGAGGTCCTCGTCGGCGGCGTAGCCCCACTCGCGCCGGGCGCGCCGGTGCAGCATCTCGGCGAACGCCTCGGCCAGGCGGTCGGCGAGCGCCTTGGCCATGATCGCCGAGTAGTCGTCGTGCTGGGCCTCGAAGGCCCGCGCGATGTCCTCGGCTCCGATGCCCGCCGTGAGGGCGAAGGCGCCGACGTGGTCGACCCGCCCGGACTCGCGCGGCGCGACGAAATCTGCGAGCGAGTACTGGGGCTTGTCATCGGCCTTCTCCCGTTGCTGGCGCAGCATCGGGAAACGCGCCGCCTCCTCCGCCAGGCCCGCATCGGTGAACAGCACGATGTCGTCGCCCTCGGAGACCGCCGGCCAGAAGCCGTAGACCCCGGATGCCTTCAGCTCGCCCGCTTCGACGAGGCGCTCCAGCATCGCCGTCGCGTTGGCGTAGAGCTCGCGCGCCGCCTCGCCATGATCGGGGTGGTCCAGCACGTCGGGGAACTTTCCGCGCAGCTCCCAGGCGTGGAAGAAGAAGGTCCAGTCGATGAAGGGGACGATCTCGGCCAGCGGCACGTCGGCCAGCACGCGCCGCCCCGTGAACGCCGGGACGGGCAGCTCGGAGGCATCCCAGTCGATCTTCGGCCGCCGCCGCCGTGCCTCCTCGAGGCGGTGCAGCGGGCGGGCGGCGCGCTCGGCGTACTGGACGCGCAGGCGTTCCTGGTCCTCGACGACCTGAGCGGCGACCTGCTCGCGCCTGCCCGGGTCGAGGAAGCCCGCGACGACCCCCACCGCCCGCGACGCGTCGAGCACGTGCGCCACGGGGCGCTCGTAGGCCGGCGCGATCTTCACGGCGGTGTGCTGTCGCGAGGTCGTCGCGCCGCCGATCAGCAGGGGGATGTGCATACCACGGCGCTGCATCTCGGCGGCCACGTTCACCATCTCGTCCAGCGACGGGGTGATCAGGCCCGAGAGGCCGACCATGTCGGCCTTCTCGGCCTCGGCGGCTTCGAGGATCCTCTCGGCGGGCACCATGACGCCGAGGTCCACCACCCGGTAGTTGTTGCACCCGAGCACCACGCCGACGATGTTCTTGCCGATGTCGTGCACATCGCCCTTCACGGTCGCCATCACGATCGTGCCCTGCGCCTCGACATCGCGGCCCGCGGCCTGCGCGGCAGCCTTCTCCTCCTCCATGAAGGGCTCCAGGTAGGCGACCGAGCGCTTCATCACGCGGGCGCTCTTGACCACCTGGGGGAGGAACATCTTGCCGGCCCCGAACAGGTCGCCGACCACGCTCATACCGGCCATGAGCGGCCCCTCGATCACGTCGAGCGGGCTCCCGTAGGCGGCGCGGGCCTCCTCGGTGTCGGCCTCGATGAAGTCGGTGATGCCGTTGACGAGGGCGTGCGAGAGGCGCTCCTCCACCGTGCCGGCGCGCCATGCCTGGTCGACCACGCGCTCGGCTCCGGCGCCCTTGACGCGGTCGGCCAGCTCGACCAGGCGCTCGGTGGCGTCGGGGCGGCGATCCCAGAGCACGTCTTCGACATGCTCGAGCAGCTCCTCGTCGATCTGCTCGTAGACCACGAGCTGCCCGGCGTTGACGATGCCCATGTCCATGCCGGCCCGGGTCGCGCGCAGGAGGAAGGCGCTGTGCATCGCCTCCCGCACCACGTCGTTGCCGCGGAACGAGAACGAGAGGTTGCTGACCCCGCCGCTGATCTTGGCCCCCGGGCAGCGCTCCTTGATGATGCGGGTCGCCTCGACGAAGTCGAGCGCGTAGGTGTTGTGCTCCTCGATGCCGGTTGCCACGGCGAAGATGTTGGGGTCGAAGATGATGTCCTCGGGCGGGATGCCCTCGGCCACCAGCAGGCCGTAGGCGCGCTCGCAGATCTCGACCTTGCGGGTGGCG